>NZ_JBFBNR010000018.1:0-173485 GCF_040687675.1 Kitasatospora sp. NPDC056731 | reverse complement strand
GGCGGCCCAGCCGCAGGTCGGCCTCGATCCGCTGGTCCAGGGCGCAGAGCCGGGTCTCCTCCAACCGCTTGGCCTCGACGGCGAGTTGACCGCCGGCCGGGACGTCGGCGAAGGCCGGACCGCGCCACAGTCCGAGTGCCTCGCCGAGCATCCGGGCGGCCAGCGGGTGGTCGTCGCCGTCCATGGCCCGGTAGCCCATGCCGGCCAGGCGCTCGAACTCCCGGACATCCGTCAACCCGCCGCCGCTGTTCAGCATGTAGCCGCCCGGCGAGGTCACCAGCACGTCCTTGGCGCAGGAGACCCCTGCCGCCGGGCCGACCTGCCCGAGCGCCCGGTCGATCATGTCGCGCAGCTGCAGCACGTACGTCTGCACCGTCGTGCGTGCGCTGCGCGGCGGGCGGCCCGACCACAGCTCCTCGGCCAGCACCCCGGCCGACACCACCTGGTCGGCCCGCAAGGCCAGCAGCCCCAGCACCTGACGCGGTTTCGGCGCCGATGGCACCACCGACACCCCGCACACCCGGACGTCCAACGCCCCGAGCACCCTAATTTCCACGATGACCACCCCAATCACACGGAACGCCGCAGGCCGATCCGCCGCGGCTGGCACCCGGGTCGACACCCCAAGGGCGACTGTCACCAGTCAAAAACAGGACGCGCGGTTTGTCAATCCAAAACCGAACGTGCTGTTTGTTTCTTGGGATGAGCGGCCCGCCTCGGACAGACGGGCGCGGCGGCCACGCTGCGCCACGAACCGGCCACCACGCGCAGCGGAGTGCGGGCAAACCGAAGGCGGCGTCGGACCCCCATGGATCCCGCGCCGCCACCAATTCGCCCGCACTGCGCGCCCGCCGCCAGCCGCCCGCCGGCCGATCACCGCCCGGAAACCGCCCGGACGCTCCCGCGAGCAGGAGGCCGCCGAGCCCCGGTCAACTCCGCACCAGCCGCAACGATTTCCGGCCGGTGCCGGACCGTCAGCCCACACCGACCTCGTCCGCGACCGCCCGGGCCGCCGACCGCGCCCCCTCCTGCGTCCCACCCTGCGCCCCGGCGCCCTCCGCCGCCGCGCGGGCGGCCGCCACCTCGGCGACCACCTGGGCACCGCGGTCCGGGCCCATCTGCAGCGAACCGAGCACACCCGGCACCGCGATGCTCGGCATCAGGTGCTGGAACAGCCCGGCGGCCCGCCGCTCCAAGTCCGCGCGCCCGGAGAGCTTCTGCGACTGGATCTGCACACCCGTCCACGCCGCCGTGACCAGCCACGCGGTGTCGGCCGGGACGACGTGCGGCAGCAGTTCGCCCCGCTCGCCGGCCGCGACCAGCAGCGCCTCCAGCCGGCTGATCCAGCCGGGGATCGCGCCGCCGCCGAGGTCGTCGAAGACGTCCTGCCCCAGGGAGAGCCGGGCCCCCGCGCTCAGCAGCGGATCACGCGGCATCAGATAGGCCACCACCATCCCGGTGTCCACGAACTCCTGGAGTTTGCAGACCCGTTCCGGCACACCGTCCTGGACGAACTGCTCCTCGACGACGCCCTGGGCCAGATCCCGCTTGGAGGCGAAATGGAAATACACCGCACCACGCGTCACACCGGCCCGCGCGACCACCTCGCCGATGGTGGCGCCCTCGTAGCCGAACTCGTCGAAGACCGACGCCGCCGCCTCCAGGATCAGCCGACGCGTCCGGACCGCCCGCTCCTGCCGAACCACCGCAACCACCCCACCCAGAGCTCCCGGAAAACAAAACCAAACACCCCGTATCTTAGCTACCGGTGGCCTACGGACGACAAGATGATGCCGGGGAATCGCCTCAAACGCTCCTTCCCTCCCGCCCGCATCCTCCGCATTTTGCCTACGGGCCGCTGCTTCTTCGCCGGACGATCGAAAGCGGCACCGGCGCCACACATCACACATTCGGGGAAAAACCGAACGATCGGTTTCCTCATTTGGACACCCGAGGGCCGGAAGGCGTCACGGTAGGACGGCCACCGCCTCCACCTCCACCAGCTGGTCGTGGTAGCCGAGCACCGACACCCCCAGCAGCGTGCTGGGGGCGTCGTGCTCCCCCATGTAGGCGCGGTACACGTCCCACACCGCGACCAGGTCGGCCTGGTCGGCGGAGGCCACGTACACCGTCGTCCGGGCGACGTCCGTCAGCCCGGCGCCGGCGTCCTCCAGCGCGGTTATCAGGTTCCGCATCACCTGGTGCGCCTGGCCCGCGTAGTCGCCGACGGCGACCGTCCGCCCCTCGGCGTCGAGCGGGCAGGCGCCGGCGAGCCAGAGCGAACGGGCCGGGGCCTCGACCAGGGCCGCATAGGCGTAGTCGACGGCCGAGGTGAGGCGGGGGCTGCGGATCAGCTTGACTGCGCTGTTCAAGGGGCACTCCGAAGGGTCGTGGCCGAACGTTTGCGCCCATCGTTGGCCTCTCCTGAGCGACCGTCAAACCATTTACCAGCGCTGCCCCGTCCACCACAGGGCCGTTGCTTCCACGATTCACCGTTGCGGGTGATGGCGGGCCGACCCGCCCGGCCGGAATCCTGGTGGCCGCCACCCGCGCGGGTCGACGCCGCGCCGACACCAGGAGGTCCCCCATGGAATCCCGACCCCCGTACCGCGACGAGGCCTCCGGGGTCCGCCGGCGCCGGATGCTGGGCCTGGCACTCGGGGCGGGGCTCGCCCCGGCCCTCACCCCGGCCGCGATGGCGACCGCGACGGCGACATCAACGGCCCGGTCGGATACCCCCGTGGTCGCGTCCGCCGCCCTGGGCCGCCGGGTCGCCGAGGTGGCCACCGCCCAGCTCGGCGTGCCGTACGCCTGGGGCGGCGGCGACCGGCTGGGGGCGAGCCTCGGCTTCTGCGACGACGAGAACGGCTACCTGGACGGCGTCTGCATGGGCGAGAGCACGGTCGGCTTCGACTGCAGCGGCCTGTCCCTCTACTGCTGGTACCGGGCCAGCCACGGCACCGCCGAGCTCGGGCACTACACCGTCGCCCAGTTCCACCGCAGCGCCCCGGTGGAGCGTGACGCCCTCGCCCCGGGCGACCTGCTGTTCTTCTCCCGCCCGGACGCGCCGCTGCACCACGTCGGCATCCACGTCGGCGACGGCGCGATGATCCACGCCGAGCGCACCGGGACGCTGGTCGCCCGGGTCGAGCACGCCCTCGACGTCCCGCGCTGGGCCGGCGAGTTCGCCGGTGCCCGCCGCCCCGGGCCGGCCGGCTGAGCGAGCCTCAGAGGCCGCGCCGCTCCCCCGGCCCCTGGCCCCGGCCCTGGCCCTGGCCCTGGCCCTGGTGGACGCGCAGCAGCAGGCCGTGCAGCAGCTGCCGCTCCCGCGCGTCCAGCGGCGCCAGCACCTCGTCCTGCACCGCGCGCGCCCGGGCGTCCAGCTCCGCGAGCAGCGCCCGCCCGGCGTCGGTGACCGACACCGAGACCCGCCGCCGGTCCGCCGGGTCGCGGACGCGCTCGACGTACCCGGCGGCGGCCAGCTGGTCGGCGACCTTGGCGAGGTCGCTCGGGTCGATGCCCAGCCGCTGGACCAGATCCCGCTGGGCGTGCGGCCCGAAGTCGGCGAGCGCGGCCAGCACGGCCATGTCCCAGAGCCGCAGGCCGTGTTCGGCGAGCTGCTCGGCGAGGCGCCCCCGTGCCGTCCGGCCGCAGTGGGGCCCCAACCTGCGCAGCGCCCACCTGCGGGACCCGGACGGCCACCTGATCGAGCTCCAGTCCTACTGACCCGCCCCGCCCGGTCGGCGCGCGGGGTCGTCCGCCCAGAGGTCGGCGCTGCACGCCGCCACCAGTGCGCCGATCCTCGCCCAGGCCTCCTCCGCGGGCAGCGGTTCGAGCCGGCGGCCGTCCCGCAGCCGCAGCGCGACCCGGTCGTCCACGGCCTCCTTGGCCCCGATCACGGCCTGGTACGGCGCCAGGCGCGCCGCCCGGATCCGGGCGCCCAGGCTGCCGTGCTCGGGCCCGGCGACCTCGGCGCGCAGCCCGAGGTCGAGGCAGCGCTGCCGGAACCGCTCGGCCTGCGGCAGTTCGCCCTCGGAGACCGGCAGCAGCACCACCTGCGCCGGGGCCAGCCAGGCCGGGAACGCGCCGCCGTACAGCTCGATCAGGTGGGCGACCACCCGCTCCACGCTGCCGATCACGCTGCGGTGGACCATCACCGGCCGGTGCTTCACGCCGTCCGGGCCGATGTAGTGCAAGCCGAAGCGCTCGGGCTGGTGGAAGTCGATCTGCACGGTGGAGAGGGTGAACTCGCGCCCGGCGCCGTCGGCGATCTGCACGTCGATCTTCGGCCCGTAGAAGGCGGCCTCGCCCTCCGCCGCCTCGAACGGCACGCCGGAGCGTTCCAGCACGTCGGTGAGCAGCGCGGTGGCCCGTTCCCAGAGGGCCGGATCCGCCACGTACTTGCCGCCCGCGCCGGGCAGCGAGAGCCGGTAGCGGACCGGTTCGATGCCGAGCGCGCGGTGTGCCGCGCGGATCAGCTCCAGTGCGGCGACGGCTTCGTCGGCGGCCTGCTCCGGGGTGCAGAACACGTGCGCGTCGTTCAGCTGGATCGCCCGGACCCTGGTCAACCCACCCAGCACGCCGGACAGTTCGGAGCGGTACATGCCGCCCAACTCAGCCATGCGCAGAGGGAGTTCCCGGTAGCTGTGGGGCCGGGAGCGGTAGATCAGGGCGTGGTGCGGGCACAGGCTCGGCCGGAGCACCATCTCCTCCGAGCCCAGCTCCATGGGTGGGAACATGTCGTCGCGGTAGTGCGCCCAGTGGCCGGAGATCTCGTACAGCTCGCGCTTGCCGAGCACCGGCGAGTACACGTGGCGGTAGCCGGCCCGCCGCTCGCGCTCGCGGATGAACTCCTCCAGGGTGTACCGGATCGCGGCGCCGTCGGGCAGCCAGTAGGGCAGGCCGGAGCCCATCAGCGGGTCGGTGTCGAACAGGTCGAGTTCGCGGCCGAGCTTGCGGTGGTCGTGCGCGGCGCGGTCGTGCATGGCGCGGTTGTGCATGGGGTGGTCTCCACTCGGGTCGGCGGGCGAGTGGTCCGGAAACGGCGAAGCCCCGGGGCACTCGCCCCGGGGCTTCGGACTAGGTCAGCAGTCAGCGCACCGGGACTCTCTCCGGCGTCGTCGTGGCGAGTGCAGCGCGCTTCATGCGATCCACGATAACAGGGCACCGACCGCCGTGGTGATCTTTATCCGCGGCCGCTCAGAACAGGACGGCGCAGCCGCGCGCGTCGAGCGCGGCGAGCAGCCGCGGCGAGGGGCGCGCCTCGTTCCACCGCAGGTCCAGCTTCTCCAGCGCGGGCAGTTCGGCCAGCCAGTGCGGCAGTTCGGTGATCCGGTTGCCCCGCAGGTCGAGCCGGCGCAGCAGCGGCAGCCCGGCGAGCACCGGCGGGACCTCGGCGAGCGCGTTGTCCCGCAGTTCGAGTTCGCGCAGTGCGGTGAGGCCGCCGAAGGTGTCCGGCAGGGTGGTCAAGTCGTTCCCGCACAGCCAGAGTTCACGCAGGTCGGTCAGTTCGCCGAGGCGGTCGGGCAGCGCGGTGAGCCGGTTGCGCTGGGCGCGCAGCTCGACCAGGGCGGTCATCTCGCCGATGGCGGAGGGGAGTTCGGTGATCCGGTTGTCGCCGAGGTTGAGGTAGCGCAGCGCGGTGAGGTGGCCGAGCGCGGCCGGCAGTTCGGTCAGCGCGTTGTCGTGCAGGTAGAGGAAGTCGGCGAGCCCGGTCAGCTCGCCCAGTTCGGCGGGCACGCCGGTGAGCCGGTTGTGTCCGAGGTCAAGGGTGCGCAGCCGTCGCAACCTGCCCACCTCGGGCGGCAGTTCGGTCAGTCCGGTCTCGGCGAGGATGAGCACGGTCAGGTCGGTCCGGTCCCACACCTCGGCCGGCACCGCGCCGAGGGGCCGGCGCCAGAGGTTCAGCGTCACGTCTGTCACGCCCGCCATTGTCCCGTCCGCGCGCCCGTCCCCGTGCCCCTCGCCCTCCCCGCCCCGCTGGACCACCGGGCAGCGCCGCACCCCGGCCGGGAGGCGCTGCTGGTACCGGGCGGCCCCGGCTCACCTGCCCGGGGCGGCGGCCGTGAAGCCGCCGAGGAAGGCGAGCGCCTCCTCGGCCGGGCTCCCGGGGGCGGCCGTGTAGACGACCAGGAGGTGGCGCGCGGCGCCGGGCGCCTGGAAGGTCTCGTAGTCGAGCGTCACGTCGCCGACCACGGGGTGCCGCAGGCGCTTGGGGCCGTGGGTCTTCTCGTGCACGTGGTGGCCGGCCCACAACCGGCGGAAGTCGGCGCTGCCGAGTGCCAGTTCGCCGATCAGACGCACGAGTTCGGGGTCGTGCGGGTGCCGGCCGGAGGCCATCCGCAGGATGCCGACGGTGGTGCGCGCGGCGTCCTCCCAGTCGAGGTGGACGTCCGGCGCGCCCGGGTCGAGGAAGATCCGTCGGGCCAGGTTGCGTTCGCGCAGCGGGAGTTCGGGGAAGTCGGCGATCAGCGCGGCGGCCAGCCGGTTCCACGCCAGGACGTCGTTGCGGTCGTTCATGATCAGCGCGGGGGTGGTCGGCATCGCCTCCACGACCCGCCGCAGGGCGGGGCGCAGGGCGTCGCCGTCCCGTCCGGCGCCCGCCGTCCTGGCCGCCGAGCGGCGGGGCGGGCGGGCCAGGTCGTACAGGTGGGCGCGCTCGGCGGGGCCGAGCCGCAGGGCGCGGCCGAGCGCGTCGAGCACCTCGTCGGACGGGCGCTCGGCGCGGCCCTGTTCCAGCCGGACGTAGTAGTCGGTGCTGAGGCCGACCAGTTCGGCGACCTCCTCGCGCCGCAGGCCGGGCACCCGGCGGCGTCCGGTCGGCGGCAGCCCCGCCTCCGCGGGTGACACCAGCGCCCGCCGGGTGCGCAGGTAGTCGCCGAGGCTGGCGGCGAGCGTGATCGGTTCGGCCATGCGTTCCAGTATGGGGCGCCCGGCCGGGGGTGCGGGGGCCGGAGGGTGGCCCTGTCACACCCAGGGAACGGGGCTCTCTTCATCCGGCGGCGGCGACCGCGAACGATCGGGGCCATGACTGCTTCTCCCCGCCTCGACGACGCCCGTCCCGAAGGCGCCCGTCCCGAAGGCGCCCGCCGCGCCGCGCCGCCCCGGACCGAGCACCCGGCGGGCACGGCCGCTCCCCCACCGCGTACGGACGGCGGTCCGGGCGGCTACTGGGCGACCGTCACCGCGGTCGGCTGCGCCAGCATGATGCTGCCGTTCTCGGTGACCGGGGCCGCCGTGGCGCTGCCCAGCATGACCGCACAGCTGGGCTCCTCGGTGGGCGCCGCCCAGTGGATGCTGAACGCCTTCAACCTCACCTTCGCCGCGCTGCCGCTGGCGGCCGGCGGCCTCGCGGACCGGATCGGCCGGCGGCGCGTGCTGCTGTCGGGGATCGCGCTGGTCGGCGCGCTGTCCGCGGTGGTGGCGCTCGCGCCGTCGATGGCCGTGGCCGACGCCGCCCGGGCGGTGCAGGGGTGCGGGGCGGCCGCCGTGCTGGCGGCGGGCGCGGCGGTCCTGGCCCAGTCCACCTCCGGGCGGCGCCGACGGCTCGCCTTCGGGATCCTCGGCACCTCCTTCGGCACCGGCCTGGCGATCGGGCCGCCGGCCGCCGGCCTGCTGGTGGAGGCGGCCGGCTGGCGATCGGTCTTCCTGCTCGTCGCCGTCCTGGCCCTGCCCGCGTGGTTGTGCGCCACCCGGGCCCCGGAGTCCCGAAACCCGGACCACCCCGGGATCGACCTGCCCGGGGTGGTCTGCTTCACCGGCGGGCTCGCCGCGCTGTCGTACGCGCTCGTGCAGGCCGGCACCGCCGGCTGGACGGCGCCGGGCACGCTGCTGCCGCTGGCGGGCGCGGTGCTGCTGCTGGTCCTGTTCGCCGGGGTGGAGGTCCGCCGGGCCGGGCGCGCCATGGTCGACGTCCGGCTGTTCCGCAGACCCGAGTTCCTCGCCGTGGTGTGCCAGCCGTTCACCGTCACCCTGGGGTTCGTCGTGCTGCTGGTCTACCTCCCGGCCTACCTCCAGGGTGTGGGCGGCAGGAGCGTCCTGACCAGCGGTCTGCTCCTGCTGCCGATGACGGCGCCCGTCCTCCTGCTGCCGTTGGTGGCCGGGCGCCTCGCCGCCGCCGTCTCCGTCCGGGCGGTGCTGACCGCGGCCTCCGCGCTGATCGCGGCGGGCTCCCTGCTGCTGGTGACGGTGCGCGGCGACGGGTCGTGGCTCGCGCTGGCGGTGCCGCTGCTGCCGTTCGGGGCCGGGGTCGGGCTGGCCTTCGGGGTGATGGACGACGCGGCCGTCGGGACCGTCCCCGCCGAGCACGCCGGGGCCGCCGCGGGCGTCTTCAACACGATGCGGATCACCGGGGAGTCCGTGGCCGTCTCCGGGGCCGCCGCGCTGCTCAGCACGCTGACCGCCGCGCACCTGGTCGGCAGCGGCCTCGCCGCCGACGAGGCGGCGCAGCTCGCGGGGCAGGCCGTCCAGGGCAGGGTGGCCGCGGCGCACCAAGCCGCCCTGGCCGCCGGGTTCACCGACGCCCTGCATGTCCTCGGGCTGGTCCTCGCCGCCCTGTCCGCCCTCGGCGCGATGCTCACCTACCTCGCCCTGGCGCCGGACGGGTCGGCCTGATCCGCCGTCGGAGCCGGGGCGCGGGACAGCCTCCGCCGTCGGAGTCGGGGCCGGGGCCGGGGCCCGGGGCCGCCATCGGGGCCGGGGCCGCCGGAAAGCGGCAGGGCCCGCCCGGGAGGTCGGGCGGGCCCTGCCGTCATGCGGTGCGCGTCACATGTTGATCATGTGGCCGGCGAGGCCGTGGATGGCCTCCTTGACCGCCTCGCCGAGGGTGGGGTGGGCGTGCACGTTGCGGGCGACCTCGTGGACGGTGAGGTCCCACTGCTGGGCCAGGGTCAGCTCGGGCAGCAGCTCGGTGACCTCGGGGCCGATCAGGTGGGCGCCGAGCAGCTCGCCGTACTTGGCGTCGCTGATGACCTTGACGAAGCCGATCGGGTGGCCGAGGCCGTGCGCCTTGCCGTTGGCGGTGAACGGGAACTTGGCGACCTTGACGTCGTGGCTCAGCTCGCGGGCCTGCGCCTCGGTGTAGCCGAAGGAGGCGATCTGCGGCTGGCAGTAGGTGGCGCGCGGGATCATGGCGAAGTCGACCTCCATGGTCTCCGCCCCGCCGATGGTCTCGGCGGCGATCACGGCCATCGTCTCGGCGGCGTGCGCGAGCATCAGCTTGGCCGTCACGTCGCCGATCGCGAAGATGTGCTCGGCGCTGGTGCGGCCGCGGCCGTCCACCGCGATGGCGCCGCGGTCGGTCAGCTTGACGCCGGCGTTCTCCAGGCCGTAGCCGTTGACGCGCGGCGCGAAGCCGATCGCCTGGAGCACCTTGTCGGCCTCCAGCACCTGCTGCTGACCGTCCCTGGTGACGGTGACCTTGACCTTGGCGTTCGGGTCGCTGTCGTCGATCGACTCGACCCGGGTGGAGGTGAGCACCTCGATGCCGAGCTTGCGGTACTGCTTGGCCAGTTCGGTGGAGACCTCGACGTCCTCCAGCGGCACCACGCGGTCCAGGAACTCGACGATGGTGACCTTCACGCCGTAGTTGTGCAGCACGTACGCGAACTCGACGCCGATCGCGCCGGCGCCCGCGATGATGATGCTCTCCGGCAGCTGCTCGGTGAGGATCTGCTCCTCGTAGGTGACCACCCGGTCGCTCAGGCTGGTACCGGGCAGCAGCCGGGTGGTGGCACCGGCGGCGATGACGCAGTGGTCGAAGGTGACGACGTCGAACCCGCCGCCGCTGAGCGCGACCTGGAGGGTGTGGTCGTCGACGAAGGTGCCCCAGCCGTCGTACTCGGTGATGCCGTTCTTCTTCATCAGGTAGTGGACGCCCTTGACCCGGCCGTCGGCCACCGACCGGCTGCGGCGGAAGGCCTCGCCGAAGTCGAAGGTCACCTGGCCCTCGACCTTGATGCCGAAGGTCTTGGCCTCCTTGGTGAAGATGTGGGCGAGCTCGGCGTTGCGCAGCAGGGCCTTGGAGGGGATGCAGCCGACGTTCAGGCAGACGCCGCCCCAGTACTTGGCCTCGATGACGGCGGTCTTCAGGCCGAGCTGAGTGGAGCGGACGGCGGCGGTGTAGCCGCCGGGGCCGGCGCCGAGGACGACGACGTCGTAGTGCGTGCTCATGTTGCTGACTCCTCCGAGGGTGTCACGGTCTCGTGATCTCGGCCCCATGGTGTCAGGACCGGGTTCGACGCACCCACCGGGTCTCGGCGGATGCGCTCCGCGCGGCACCGTACCCGGCCCGGGGCCGAATTGTCAGTGCCCTCGGCTACGGTGCTCGCAACCTCGCCGGACAGGGGCGAGGCCCGGGGTGAGGTCCGGGGTGAGGTCCGGGGGTGCGAGCGGGAGGAGGGGCCGAATGGCGGACGAGCACGGCGGAGCCGGCGGGTGGGGCGGGTGGGCCCGCCGCCCGAGGACGGCAGCGGGCCCACCCGGGCGTCAGGCCGTCACCTCGTGGGCGTGGCCCCCGCTCATACCGCCGCCGCCACCCGCCTGGCCGGCGGGGTGCTGCGGCGGCACGGGCCGGTTCAGCGAGGAGAGGTCCCAGGCGTAGGTGCCGACGGCATGCGCGATCACATCGATGTTGACGTCGAAGGCGTCCATGTCGATGTTCTTCAAGCCGTCGCAGGCCTTGTGGTAGCAGGCGTCGAAGGCCACGCCCGCCGTGCCGCCGTAACGCTCCTCCTGCGCCGGCGACTTGACCACCTCGGCGCCGGTGTCGGTGCCGCCGGCCGGGATGCCCGCGTCGATGAACGGGCCGTAGTCGGAGCGGCCGTTGAAGGCGGTCGGCTCGTGCGGCAGGCCCCGGCCGTCCAGGTAGCCGGTGAGGTCCCGCTCGATCTGCGCCGAGCCCTCGGGGCCGGCGCCGCCGCCGGTGCTGCCCGAGCCGTCGTAGACGAACTGCGCGTAGTTGGGAGAGGCGATCATGTCGAAGTTGAGGTAGAGCCTGACCTTCTTCCGGTCCGCCTCGGAGAGCGACTTCACGTACGCCTCCGAGCCCTTGAGGCCGAACTCCTCGGCGGACCACCAGGCGAACCTGACCTTGTTCTTCACCGGGTGGACGGTCAGGTTGCGCGCGACCTCCAGGATGCCCGCCGCCCCGGAGCCGTTGTCGTTGATGCCGGGCCCGGCCGGGACGGAGTCCAGGTGCGCCCCGACCATCACGGTGTCGGCCGGGTCTCCGCCCCTGGTCTCGGCGATGACGTTCCAGGTCTTGCGCGGCTCCATGAAGGTACGGATGTCGAGGTTCAGCCGCACCTGGCCGGCGGCGGCCTTCGCGGCCAGCGCCTCCCCCGCGGCCCGGGTGATCCCGCCGACGGGGATCCTGCCGGCCGCAGGGTCCCCGAGGGTGCCGTTGAGGTCGCCCTCGGTGTTGTTGTAGATGATCGCGCCCACCGCGCCGGCCGTCGCGGCCGCGGCCTGCTTGACGGCGAAGCCGCAGCCGCCGCGCTGGATCAGCGCGATCCGGCCGGTGAACGCGCCGGCCGGGTAGTCGGTGGGCGCGCAGCCGGTCGCGGCGCTGACCGGGGCGACCGCCAGGTCGGCATTCAGGCCCGCGTCCGGGCCGCCGGGCGAGTACGTCATGGCGATCAGCGGGATGCTCTCGGCCTGCGGGGACAGCACCTGCAGCCGCTCCGAGCGGGCCTCGAAGAAGGTGTACTCGAACTCCTGCCGGGACACCTTCAGCCCGGCCCGGCGGGCCTGCTCGTAGACGTAGCGCGCGGACTCGTCGTGCCCCTTCGAACCGGCCACCCGGGTGCCGCCGTTGCGGTCGGCGATCCGTTGGAGTGCGGCCAGGGTGTCGTGGGCGCTCTCGGCGTCGGCGGCCTCGACCAGGCGCGCGGCGAGCCGCTCGCCTCTGCGCGCCGGGTCCGGGTCGGCGGCCGCGCCGCCGGCCCCGGCCAGCAGCAGCGGGGCGGCCAGGGCGGCGACGATCAGGGCGGCGCCCGCGCTCCGGACGGTGGCGGTGCGCAGGCGCTGGTCCCGGCGCTGCTGGTGCGGTATCGGGGTGGACTGGTCGAGCGGGCTGGTCGGGCGGAGGGGCAGGGAGATCGGGCGGCGGGCTCGTGGCTTCAAGGCGACTCCTTCCGGCGGTCCGTGAACTCCCGATTTGACATGACCGGCATCACGTTGCCAAGGCCGCCGCGCGGCCGCGGGATGCGGACGGCGGCGGAGGCGGTGATCCTGGAGGGGTGGGGCCGTCTCTTCCAGGAGCGTGACCAGATGTCCATGTTGGATAAGCTCAAGGGCCTGTTGAAGGGCCACGAGGACCAGGCCGACAGGGCCGTCGACAAGGCGGGGGACGCCGTCGACGAGCGCACCCAGGGCAAGTACAGCGGCCAGGTGGACGCCGCCCAGGAGCAGGCGAAGAACCAGTTCCGCGACCAGCCGCCGCAGCAGTAGCAGCCCGAACCCGCCGTACGCCTGCGGCCCCGGTCAGGCCCGCCCGGCCGCACCGGGGCCCAGCCGTTCCGGGCCGTTCCGGGCCGGGGTTCAGCCGTTCCGGGCCGGGGCCGAGCCGTCCTGGAGCTGCGGTCAGCCGTCCTGCTCCGGCGCGGCCTCGGCCTCGCCCTCGGCTGCGGGCTGCCGGGCCCCCGCCTCGCCGTCCGCGCTCCCGGCCCCGCAGTTCTCGCACGGTTGCGGCCCGGGCCGCTCGCGCAGGCGCCCGCACTCCGGGCACACCCGGTCCAGCCAGCAGGCCGCCTCTCCGCCTTCGTCCATGCCCCCGATTCTGCCCGGAGCGCCCGCGCCGACGCGAGTAGACACTGTCTACAGCGGCCTGGTAGACAAGGCCCATGACCGATCAGGAGAAGGACCTGCGCGCGCGCCTGGTGGCCGCTGGCGTCGAACTGGTGGCCAGGGAGGGCATCCACGCCCTCGGCCTGCGCGAGATCGCCCGGCAGGCGGGGGTCTCGCACGGAGCCCCCCGCCGCCACTTCCCCACCCACCGCGAACTGCTCGCCGCCATCGCGCGACACGGGTTTGGCAGGCTCACCGACACCCTGGCCGGCGCCGACGCGCTGGCCGCCACCACCGGCGCGGCCCCCCGCACCCGGCTCGACGCGCTCGCCCGCGCCTACCTCGGCTTCGCGGCGGCCAACCCCGGCATGTTCGAGCTGATGTTCCGTCACGACCTGCTGGAGGGCAGCGGAGCCGAGCTGCGGCACACCACCCTGCCGATGTTCCACACCGTCGCCCGCCTGGTCGGCGAGGCCCGCCCGGAGTCCACCGATCCCGGACCGGCGGCCGCCGCACTGTGGGCGAACCTGCACGGCCTGGCCCAACTGCGCGCCTGGGGCAGCCTGCGGCTCATCACCGGCGGCGAGGACGTCGAACCGCTGCTGCGCGCCGCCCTGGACGCCCACCTCGGTCCGGTTCCCGGGGCCCTCCCCCAGGGAGCCGTCACACGCCCGTGAGGCCGTCGATGCTCTCCCGGAGCAGGTCCGCGTGGCCGTTGTGGCGGGCGTACTCCTCGATCAGGTGCACCAGGATCCAGCGCAGCGAGACGGTCTCCGAGCCGAACACGGCCGCCGCCCGCTCGGAGAGGCGTCCGGCGTCCTCCAGCGCCGCTGCGGCGGTCAGTTCGCGGCCCTGCTCGACCTCCGCCCGCCAGTCGGCCAGCGCCTCGGGCATCCCCCGCTCCGGGGTGAGCGCGTAGCCGCCCTCGCCGTCCGCGCCGTACAGCGGCGGCGCCTCCCGGCCGGCCAGCACCCGCTGGTACCAGGTGCGTTCGACCTCGGCGAGGTGCTGGACCAGGCCGAGCAGCGTCATCGTCGACGGCGGGACGGCCGCCAGCCGGACCTGCTGGTCGTCGAGCCCGGCGACCTTCTGCACAAGAGTCGCCCGGTGGAACTCCAACCAGCCTTCCAGCATGGCGCGTTCGTCTGCGTGCGGGGACGGCAGCGGCCGCCCGTCAAGTGTCGGTCCCATGGCCTCCACTGTTCCACAGCCGGGCGAGCGGAGTCGAACATTCGACCGATTCCAGGGCCCGGCCGCCCTGCTCCGCCGGCGGCGCGGGCCACCGGGGCCCGCGCCGGGCCAGGAGCGGCAGCAGACCGAGCTGCACGGCCGCGCCCACCGCCGGCCCCGCCCACACCCCGGTCGCCCCGAGCGGCCCCGACAGGGCTGCGGAGGTGGCGAGTTGGGCGCCCAGGCCGAGCAGCACGGAGAGCACCAGCGGCCAGCCGGCGGGATACATCGAGTAGAGATACCTCTTATCGAGGCACCTCGACAAGAGGTAACATGGGGCGCGCCACAGGGCGCACTCCGACGAAAGGGCTTCGACCGTGCTGACCCTCGCGATCCTCGGATTCCTGTACGACCAGCCCCTGCACGGCTACCAGCTCAAGTCCCGGATCACCGGCCTCACCGGCCACGTCCGGCCGGTCAGCGACGGCGCGCTCTACCCCGCCATCGCCAGGCTGGAGAAGGCCGGGCTGCTGCGCCGCCGCGCCGAGCCGGGCAGCGGGGCCGCGCCGCGCCAGACGCTGGAGCTCACCGAGGAGGGCCGGACCGAACTGCGGCGCCGGCTGGCCGACCCGGAGCAGGCCGAGATCACGGACCAGATCCGCTTCTTCGCGCACGCCGCCTTCCTGCACCACCTCGCCGACCCGCCCGCGCAGGCGGCCGTACTTCGGCGCCGGCTGGCGTTCCTGGACGAGTCGAGCAGCTTCTTCCACGACGGCGAGGGCCGCGCGGTCACCGCCGAGCTGGAGCCGAACCCCTTCCGGCGCGGCATGCTGCTGGTCGCCCGGGCCTCCACGGCGGCCGAGCGGGCCTGGCTGATGGAGACCATCACCGAGCTGGACGGCCACGCGCACTGACCCGTGAGGCCGGGGATGCGACCCGGCGCGCGTCTTCGCACAGCAGCGCGAACGCGCGAAATCGTGCCGTTGCGAACCGGCTCCCAGTCGGCCTCCGCGTCGCTATGATGATCGGCCTCACGTCCACGGCATCCCCTCCGCGGCGTGAACCCGCCACCGCGCCCCGCCCGCCCTCCTGGAGGCCGCCGTGCCCACCGCCGAGACCACAGCCACCCGCCCCGCGCCACTGACCCGGGACGACATCCCCGGCTGGTTCTTCCGTCTCGACCGGGCGGCCTTCGGCCACCTGCTGGCGGCCCAGACCACGGCGGGCGCCACCGGCGACATCCTCGAACTCGGCAGCTACCTCGGCCGCAGCGCCGTCCTGCTCGGCGACCACCTCCAGACCGGCGAACGGCTGACCGTCTGCGACCTGTTCGACTCCGAGGCGGGCGACGCGGACAACGCCGCCGAGATGGCGATGTCCTACCGCAAGACCCTCACCCGGAGCGCCTTCGAGGCCAACTACCTCGCCTTCCACGGCGAGTTGCCGGAGATCGTGCAGGCGCCCACCTCGGTGCTGGCCGACGGCCGGATCCCGGCCGGGAGCTGCCGGTTCGTCCACGTCGACGCCTCCCACCTGTACGAGCACGTCGCCGGGGACATCGCGGTGACCAGGGCGGCGCTCGCCGACAACGGCGTCGTGGCGCTGGACGACTACCGCTCGGAGCACACCCCCGGTGTGTCGGCGGCGGTCTGGGAGGCGGTCTTCACCGGCGGCCTGCGGCCGGTGCTGCTCACCCCGATGAAGTTCTACGGCACCTGGGGCGACGCCGCGGCCGTCCGGCAGGTCCTGCTCGCCCGCGACTGGCAGGCCGAGGGCTACACGGTCGACGACGACACCATCGCCGGAGAGCCGGTGCTGCGGCTCAACTACCAGGTCAAGGCCCCCGTCCAGCAGTCCACCTCGCGCCGGCTGGCGCTGGACCTGCTGCCGCCGGTCGCCACCCGGGCGACCCGCCGGGTGCTCCGGACGCTGCGCGAGCGCCGCGCCGTCCGCCCCGTTCCGGCGTCCTGACGCACCGGCGCACCGGCGCGCCGACGCGCGCCCGCAACTCCCCCCGCCACGGCTACGGCTACGCGCCGCCCATCGCCGAGGGCGGGGGATTCTCCGGCGACCGGGCCGATCGGATCAGGGCGGTGGCGTGGATCTTCCACGCCACCGCCCTTTTCATATGTCTGACATATATTCAATTCCACGCCTCACTCGAATGAGTGAATCTCTCTTAAAGATTTGCCCACGGAATGTTAAAGGCCACATAGTGATGGCACCTCAGTTTGGTCTAGGGAAGACCAAGTTCGGGCAAAGCCACCGCGAGTGAGGAGAAGGTCATGTTCCACGGAACCACGGCGTCGGGCCACGGGCAGCGGCTCCGCGAGGAGATCGCGAGCCCGGGAGCCACGCCCCTCATCGGCGTCTACGACATGTACTCGGCCTCCATCGCGGCCGAGCACTACAACGGCATGTTCGTCTCCGGATTCGGCTTCGCCGCCTCCTACTACGGCCTGCCCGACATCGGATTCATCGCCTGGCCGGACATGGTCGGCTTCGTCGAACGGTTGCGCGGCGCCTTCCCCCGGCACCATCTCCTGGTCGACATCGACGACGGCTACGTCGATCCCGAGGTCGCCTGCCACGTCGTGCGCAGGCTCGAACGCATCGGCGCGTCCGGCGTCATCCTGGAGGACCAGAAACGGCCGCGCCGCTGCGGCCACGCCGACGGCAAACAGGTCCTCCCGCTGGAGGAGTACCTGGAGAAGCTGGACCTCGTCCTCGCCAACCGGACGGACCTCCTGGTGGTCGCCCGCACCGACGCCACCGAGGAGGAGGACATCCTGCGCCGCGCCCGGGCCCTCGCCGCCACCGACGCCGACGTGGTGCTGGTCGACGGGGTGCGCAGCGAGGACTGGATCCGGCGGATCCGGGGGGTCGTCGGCGACAAGCCGCTGCTGTTCAACCAGATCGCCGGCGGCAAGTCCCCCCGGCTGTCGCTCTCCGAGCTGACCGAGCTGGGGGTGGACGTCGCCATCTACAGCACGCCCTGCCTGTTCGCGGCCCACCGGGCGATGGACGAGGCGCTGGCCGGGCTGAAGGTGGCCGACGGGCGGCTGCCGGCCGGCGCCGGGGAGAGCCGGCAGATCGGCGTGCGGGAGTCCACCGAACTGCTGGAGCGGAACATCGCGCGCTCCCGCCCGTTCGCGGGGGTGACGGCGTGATGGCCGGGCTGCGCGGTCCCGCCCCGCCCCCGGCGGCCGCCGTCCTGCGGGCCACCGCGCTGGGGCTGGCCGGGGCGTGCGGCCTGCTCGCCGGCGCGGCGGCGCCCGCGGCGGCGGGCGGGGGGCTGATCACGCTCGTCGACAACTCCAACGCCGACTCCTGGGTGGAGATCGATCGCACCGCCAACGTCCAGAACGGCAGCGGCTCGGCGGGCAGCGACCACGACGGCGCCGGGTCCCTGGTGGGCGGCCTGCTCGGGTCCGGCCCGGGCGGGGCGGCGATCGGGGGTGGCCGATGACCGACGACACCACCCGCCGGGGCCGGTGGCGCGGGCTGTGGCCGCGCCGGCTCGACCCGTACCTGGCCGCGCTCGCCGGGGCGGTCGGCCTGGCCGCCCTGTTTCCGGCCACCGGGGGCTCGGCGCGGGCGGCGGCAGTGGCCTGCAACCTGGCGGTGGCGCTGCTGTTCTTCCTCTACGGCGCCCGGCTCTCCGCCCGCGAGACGCTGGCCGGGCTGCGCCACCTGCGGCTGCACGGGCTGGTGCTCGCCGCCACCTTCGGCCTCTTCCCACTGCTCGGGGCGGCCACCGCGCTGCTCACACCCGTCCCGCTCAGCGGACAGTTGCAGACCGGGGTGCTGTTCCTCTGCCTGCTCCCGTCGACGGTGCAGTCCTCGGTGGCACTGACCGGCGCCGCCGGGGGCGACGTCCCGGCGGCGATCTGCGCCGGGACGTACTCCAGCCTGGCCGGGCTGCTGCTGACCCCGCTGCTGGCGGCCTGGCTCCTGGACGTGCACACCGCGCTGTCGGCCGAGGGGCTGCTGCGGATCGGGGCCCAGTTGCTCGCGCCGTTCCTGCTCGGGCAGGTGCTGCGGCCGTGGATCGGCGCCTTCCTCACCCGGCACAGACGGGTGCTGACGCCGGTGGACCGGGGCTCGATCCTGCTCGTCGTCTACACCGCGTTCAGCGCGGCGACGGCCCAGGGCAGCTGGGGCCTGGCCACCCCGGGCGCCCTGCTCGGCCTGCTCGCGGTGCTGCTCGCCCTGCTGGCCACCTCGCTCGCGGTCACCGGGCTCGGTGCACGGCTGCTGGGGCTCGACCGGCCAGCCACCATCGCGGCGGTGCTGTGCGGCTCGCAGAAGAGCCTGGCGAGCGGCCTGCCGATGGCCACCGTGCTCTTCGGGCCCCAGGCCGGGCTGCTGGTCCTGCCGTTGATGGCGTATCACCAGCTCCAGCTGGTGGTCGGCACCGTGCTCGCCGGACGCTGGGCCCGCGCGCCGGATGCCACGCCCGCCGGGCAGGCCCCGCCCACCGATCGGGTACCGGCCGCGCTCACGGGGCCGGGCGGGCCGCCCGTTCCCGGGTGAGCCGGCGTCTGGGGCCCGGTGCCTGCGGCCCGGGCACCTGGGGCCGCCGTCTGGCCCCGGCATCTGGGGCCGGACGGCGGCACCCGGCCGCGGTGTCCAGCCGGGCACCGCGGCCGGCAGCCGCTACCCGTTCCCGCAGGTCCGTACCGCTGCGGCGCGCGCGTAGTAGTCGGCGGCGTCGGCGGTGAAGCCGTCCTGTTCCGCGAGGCGGCCCGCGCGGTCGAAGTGGTGCCACGCCTCGCCGTTGCGGTCCAGGGTGGACAGGGCCCTCCCGCAGATGTCCAGGAGCATCGCGCGGCGCGCCGCGACCTGGTCCTCCGGGGCGAGGTCGAGCGCGCACCGCGCGAGGGTGAGCGCCTTCGCCGGGCGCTCGTTCAGCAGGTGGTACCGGGCCAGGTAGTAGGTCGTGAGCATCTCGGTCTGCGGGCTGCCGGCCCTGCGGGCGAGCTGTGCGGCCCGCTCGTAGCCGAGGCCGGCCAGGTTCGTGTCGCCGAGTGCCTCCCGGGCCTGGGCCAGGTTGGCGGTGGCGATCGCCTCACCCTCGGTGTCGTCGGCGCGCCGGGCCAGGTCGGGTGCGCGCAGCAGGTGCGGCAAGGCCTCCTCGTACCGGCCGTTCTGCCCGAGGACCCAGCCGAGCAGGCTCCTGACGCGGGATTCCGCGTCGGCCTCGGCCAGTTCGACGGCGGAGCCGAGGGCGTGGCCGAGCGGAGCCTCCCAGTCGGCTCCGGGCTGCTGGACGACCAGGGGCCACAGCAGCAGGGCGAGTCGCCACGCCCGGTGGTGGTGCCGGCCGGCGGCGGCCGCCGCGGTGGCGGCGACGAGGTTGCGCCGTTCCCTGGCGTACCAGGCCATGGCCTCCTCCCGGTCGGCGAAGACGGGCGTCGACACCGGCGTCCGGAAGTCCTCCGGGAGCCGGCAGCAGGGTTGGCTGCCCGCCACCGCCGCGCTCGCGGCGGCCAGGGCGGCGTACAGGTAGTGGTCGAGGAGCGGAAGGAGGCGGTCGCCCCCGGGGGCGGGGCCGAGCGAGCGGGCGAACAGCCGGATGAGTCCGTGCAGGGCGTAGCGGTCGTGCCCCCGCTCCTCCACCAGGTTGGCGGCGACGAGGCGTTCCAGCACCGCGCGGCTGCCGGCCGGGCTGTCGTCCGCCAGCGCGGCGACCGCCGCCACGTCGATGTCGGGGCCGAAATGGTGGGCCAGCAGCCGGAGGACGGCGACCGCGTCCGGCGGGAGGTGGTCCACGCTGACGCGCAGGACGGAGGCGAAGTCGATGCCGTCCACCGCGAGGAAGGAGATCCGCCGCTGCCCGTCGCGGAGTTCCTCGACCGCGTCGCCGAGCGAGCGCTCGGGTCGCACCGCCAGCCGGGCCGCCGCCAGTCGCAGGGCCAGCGGCAGCCCGTCGCACAGCCGCACCAGGCGCCCGGCGGCGTCCGGTTCCGCTCCGACCCGGTCCGGGCCGAGGATGCGGGCGAACAGTGCCTCGCCCTCCCCCGGCCCGAGCCGGTCCAGCAGCAGGGGGCGGGCGCAGTCACCGGCGACCAGGCTCTCCAGCCGGTTGCGGCTGGTGACGACGGTGGCGCAGCCGTGGGCTCCGGGGAGCAGCGGGCGGACCTGGTCGTAGCTCAGCGCGTCGTCGAGGATGACCAGGAGGCGGCGGTTCCGGAGCAGCGAGCGGTAGAGCGCCTCGGCTGCGGCGGTGTTCTGCGGGATGTCGTCGGGCTGGATGCCGAGCGCGCCGAGGAAGTCCCGGATGACGAAGGCGGGGTCGGCGATCGGCGCGGTGTCGATGAAGCCGCCGAGCCGGGCGAAGAGCACGCCGTCCGGGAAGTCCGCCGCGGCCTGTTGGGCCCAGTGGGCCACCAGCGCGCTCTTGCCGATCCCGGCCGGCCCGGTGACCAGACAGATGGGCGAGTCGTGTGCGGTGTGCCGCACGGCCGCGTCGAGGGCGGCGAGTTCACGCTTGCGCCCGGTGAAGCCGGCCGGTCGGCGGGGCAGCAGGAGCGGTCGCCGCAGGTCGTTCGAGCCCGGCTGTCCCGCGTGTCCCGCGCCGCGGTGCGCGTCGGCCTGGCGGTGCGCATCCTCCTCTCGGTGCGCGCCCGCTTGGCTGCGGGTGTCGGCCTGGCGGTGCGCGGCCTCCTGCCCGTGGGGGTCCCCGGGCCGGTACGTGTCCTCCCGTCGGCGTGCGGCGCGTGGCGGGCTGAGGATCCGGTCGTAGGCCTCGACCATCGCGGGGCCCGGGTCGACGCCCAGTTCGTCACCGAGCAGTCGGGCCGTCCGGTGGTAGAGCTCGATGGCCTCGGCCTGCCGGTTCGTCGCCAGCAGGGCGTCGAGCAGGAGCGCCACCAGGGATTCGCGCAGCGGATGCCTGTCCGCCGGGCCCCGCAGCACCGTGACGGCCTCTTCGGCGCGCCGGCCCGCGGTCAGCGCCTGGCCGAGCTCCTCCACCGCGCCGAGCCGCGCCTCCTCCAGTTCCGCTGCTGCGGCGACGACCGGGGGTGTGCCGCAGAGTCCGGCGAGCGCCGGGCCGCGCCAGAGCGCGAGGGCCTTGCGCAGCGCCGGGATCCCGGCCGGTGCGCCGTCGCCGGTGCGCGCTTCGGCGACGGCGGCGCGGAACCGCTCGCCGTCGATGTGGTCGGACGGCGCCTGGAGGAGGTAGCCGTCACAGGCGGTGGCGATGGTGACCGTGCCCACGGGGTGCAGCAGCCGGCGGAGTTGGGAGACGTGCCCCTGGATCACGGTCTTGGCGTGTCTGGGCGGCTGCTCGCCCCACAGGGCGTCGGTGAGGCGGTCGTTCGTGACCAACGCGTCGTTGGCGAGGAGGAGCATCGCCAGCAAGGTCCGGCGTTTCGGTGGCCCGATCTCGACAGACTGCCCGTCGCACCGGACTTCCACTGGTCCGAGCAGCCGGAATTCCAACAAGGGTCCCTCCCCACTGCCGATCACCTGCGCAATGGGTAAGGCTACCCTTGTCAGTGGACACTCACGCGCACACCCCCAGCTGCGGAGGAGCGGTCAGGGGTGCACACGAGAACGGCGTCCACGGCGCCCGCGGTCCGCCGCCCGCCCACTCAGGTGGTGTCGTCGACCCTGACCGTAACCCGCCCTCGGCGGGCGGGCGTCACCGGACGTAGTAGGCGCGGTTGTGGGCGGCGACCGGCGGGGACTGGTAGGTCCAGACCCCGGCGGCCGGGGCGTCGGCGATCAGGTGGGCGAGGTCGCGGGCGGACTCCTCCGCGGGGTTGCCGAGGTCGAGCCGGACGCGGTCGGCGGTGCGGTCGTCCAGGGCGTAGTAGCGGTAGGGGTGGTAGACGTTGAGCGGGCCGGCGAGCAGCTTGCCCTCGTCGTCGGTGCCGTAGCCGGTGATCGGGGTGTTGTTGACGGATTCGGCGGTGAGGCCGATCAGGTTCACGTCGAGGGCGAGGAGTTGCTCGTCGTGGCGGCGCAGCCCGTCCTCCCCGAGGGTGGCCCGGCGGCAGGAGACGGACCAGCGCTCGCGCACGGCGGGGGCGTTGAGCGAGGGCAGCGCGGTCTCGAACCAGCCGGGGTGTTTGGGCTCGGCGTACAGGCGGCGCCCGGCGTCGATGGCGAGCGGGTTGTCGCACAGGACGTGCAGGCGGGCGATCCCGAGCAGCTTGGTCTGGTCGTAACCCCGGGCGTACTGGCCGTAGTTGAGGACCGGGAGGCGGTCCCCGGCGAACACCGGGTGGGCGACCAGGTTGATCTCCAGCTCCTCGGTGATGCCACCGCCGTTCGGGTACTGGGCGAAGTACAGCTGGTAGTTGAGGGACACGCAGGCCCCGCCGTCGAACACGGCGGCCGTCAGGCCGGGGTGGCGCTTGCCGAGCAGTTCACGCGCCCGCTCGGGCTCGACCAGGAAGTCGACGCCGATGTTGTGCAGCGCGCCGTAGTGGAAGGGCAGGTGGTACGGCTCCGGTACGGGCGGGAGCGGCAGGCCGGTCATGGTGTCTCCGGAGGGGCGGGCGAACGGGTGGCGGGCGAAGGAGCGACGGACGAAGGGGTACCGGCGACGGACACCGGGTGGTGCAGGGCCAGCAGGTCCTGGTGGATCCGGTCGGCGCTGCGCAGGGCGAGGGCGGCCATGGTGAGCGAGGGG
Organism: Kitasatospora sp. NPDC056731; assembly: GCF_040687675.1. NCBI lineage: Bacteria > Bacillati > Actinomycetota > Actinomycetes > Kitasatosporales > Streptomycetaceae > Kitasatospora > Kitasatospora sp. NPDC056731. The sequence continues at coordinate 150,882 of NZ_JBFBNR010000018.1, read as the reverse complement.
TTGGAGGTGCCGAGCGAGGGCATCGAGCCGCACCCGACGGCGTACAGGTTGGGGTGGTCCCAGCAGCGCTGCCAGTGGTCGACGACGGAGGTGGCGGGCGAGTCGCCCATGACGTGGGTGCCGCCGGCGTGGCCCGCGCCCCGGTACCCGTAGGCGGTTCCCCGGTGTTCGAGGCGGCCCGGCCACTGCGGACCGGCCGGGTAGGCGGTGTGGTCCTCGGCGCCGAGCAGGGCGAACAGCTGGTCGGAGACGGCCCGGGCCGAGACCATGCCCGCGCGGACGTACTCGTCGAGGTCGTAGCGGACGGCCGGGCCGGGGAGGCCGAGCGGATCGCGCCGGTCCGGGTCGAGGGTGACCCGGTTGGCCGGGTCGGCGGGCTGCTCCAGCTCGAACTGGAGCGAGAACTGACGGCCGAGCCGGTCGCCGAGGCGTGCCCGCAGCTCCTTGCCGCGCAGTCCGGCGGCCAGCAGTGCGGCCGTCTCCGCCTCGGGGGAGCCACCGGCCCAGGACCAGCCCCAGTTGCCGATCTCGATCCGGAACGGGGCCCGGCGGGCGCGGGCCGGGCCGAAGCGGAAGGCCTCCAGGCCGCTGGTGGAGCCGGGCCCCCGGTAGGGGCCGACCTGGCCGGGCATGAGCCCCCAGGTGAGCAGCGCCGGGTGGTCCATCAGGTTGCGGCCCACCTGGTCGCTGCGGTTGGCCAGGCCGGACAGGAGCAGCAGCCGGGCGTTCTCGACGGCGTGCGCGGCGAGGACGACCAGGTCCGCGTCCACCCGGTGGGCCGCGCCGCCGGCCAGGTACTCCACCCCGGTGGCGCGCCCGGTCACCGGGTCGGCGAGCACCTTGGCCACCACGGCCCCGGTGCGCAGTTCGACGCAGGGCGCCCAGCGGGCCTGGGTGCGCAGCGGCGTGTACTTGGCGCCGGTCGGGCAGACCGGGACGCAGCTGGCGCTGCCCGCGCAGGGCGGGCCGAAGCTGTCGCCGGGCCGGGTGGGCAGGCCGTTGCGGGCGTGCGGGGTGCCGGTGACGGCGAGCCGGGCGGGGCCGGGCATGGCGGGGTCGCGGACGGTCCGGCCGTCGAGGGCGTGGGCGAGCCGGCGGTCGAGGTGGCTGGCCGGGATGGCCCGCATGGGGAAGGCGTAGTCGTCCGGGATCGGCAGTCCGACGGCGCGGCGCTGCTCCCCGGCGTCGGCGGCGACGCCGAGTTCGTGTTCGGCGGCGCGGTAGTACGGCTCCAGGTCGTCGTAACCGATCGGCCAGTTGCGGCCGCGGCCGAGGTCGCCGGTGCGGAAGTCCTCGGGGTGCATGCGCGGGGTGAGGCCGGTCCAGAGCAGTCCGGTGCCGCCGTTGGCGCGCAGGTAGCCGCTGGCGTAGGGCAGCGGGCCGTCCTGCCGGAGGTGTCCGGTGGCGGTGAAGCCGCCGCCGGGGAGCCCGGTGAGGTCGGTGACGTCGAGGGACGGGGCGTCGGGGTCGTGCGGGTAGGGCGAGGTGGGCGGGCCGCCGCCGGCCGCGCGGAAGGCGGCGGCGGTCTCGGGCCCGGAGGGCGCGGCCCGGCCGGCTTCGAGGACGAGGACCCGCCGGCCCTGCGCGCCGAGGCGGTGGGCGACCAGCGTTCCGGCGAAGCCGGCGCCGACCACGACGACGTCCCAGCGGGCGGTCACCGTTCCTCGCCCCCTCGGGGTGCCTCGGCCCAGCTGCCGTGGCCGGGGGCGGCGGCGCCGGGCGGGTCGGCGCGGAAGGTCCGCCAGGCCAGGCCCTGGTCGTAGGCGCGGGCGGAGCTGGGGGTCTCGCCCGGCCAGGCGCCGACGTACCAGAGGTGGACCAGGGCGTGGTCGTCGCGGACCCGGTGGGCCAGGGCGGTGCGGTGGTGCTCGTGCGCCATGCCGGTGGCGCGCAGCTCGGGCTCGTCGAAGCCGGTCAGTTCGGCGCAGACGCGCAGGAACTCGTCGAAGTCGGCGAGGTCGTCGGACGCCCCGAACTCGGCGAGGCAGTCAACGGCAGGACGGTCGTCTGGCACGGACAAGCGGGCACCCCCACGGTCGTCGACGGTGGCCAAGACATGACAGACCGTGGGGTGGGTGAAGTCGGCGGCCCGTCACGGTCTGCCAGCGCGATCCTGCCGCCCGCCGTCGCCACCGGGAACCCGTTGCCCGAATGTGCCCGGTCTTGGCCGTCTCCTGCCCGATCGGCCGCCCACCGCGTTCGGTCGGCGGCTGTTTCCGGTCGGGGAACGGGGGCGGGCGAGGGTACGGCGGGGGCGGGCGAAGGTCCGGCGGAGGTCAGCCGAGGGCGCGGACGGCCGCCAGGACGTCGAGGCCCAGCTCCGGGTCCGCCTCCTCCGGCAGGCTGACGGACAGCCGGTCGACCAGGCCCGCGTACCGGCGGGTCAGCTCGCGGGCGACGTCCTCGACCGGACCGGACACCGCGAAGGTGTCGAACACCTCGTCGTCGATCAGCGCGGCCATCTCCGCCCAGCGGCCGCGCACCGAGTGGGTGTGCAGTTCCTCCTGGAGCCCCTCCCACCCGTGCTGGGCCAGCACCGGGCGGTAGGCCGGGGTGGAGGCGTAGAACGCCAACCGCTCCCGCACCCCGGCCCGGTTGGCCGCCAGCTCCTCCTCCGTCCGGCCGGTGGCGGTCAACACGCTGCCGGCGACCTCGAACGGCCGCGCCGTCCACGGGGCGCCCTCGGCCTCGGCCTGCGCCCGGGCCCCGGTCAGACCGGGCAGCACCTGCTCGGCCAGGTAGGCGGGCGACGAGAACGGGTGGCTGAGGAACCCGTCGGCCACCGCCCCGGCCGTACGGGTCATCAGCGGCCCGACGCCGGCCAGCAGGATCCTCGGCACCCCGGCGGGGACGGGGTCGGGCGAGAAGACCGGCGTCATCATCGTGTGGGTGTAGAACTCGCCCCGGAAGCGCAGCCGTTCGCCGGTCTGCCAGCTGTGCCAGATCGCCCGCACCGCGTGCACGTACTCGCGCATCCGCGCGGCCGGCCGGTCCCAGGGCATCCCGAAACGCTTCTCGATGTGCGGCTTGACCTGCGAGCCCAGCCCGATGACGGCCCGTCCGCCGGAGGCCGCGTGCAGCCCCCAGGCCTGGTAGGCGAGCGTCATCGGGGTGCGGGCGAAGGCCACCGCGATGCCGGTGGCCAGCTCGATCCGCTCGGTCCGGTCGGCGGCGCGGGCCAGCTGGAGGAACGGGTCGTACGCGGTCTCGGCGACCACCAGGCGGTCCATGCCCCGGCGTTCGGCCCGCTCGGCGGCGTCGAGGATCCCCGCCGGGTGCCCGGAGGCGGTGGCGTCGAGACGGAAGGCGGGGGGTCGGTGCATGGCGGTGCTCCTGGGCGCGGGCTGCGGCGGTACCCGGGTAGCCTCCCACGCCCGCGCCCGGGCCCACCTCCGCAGCCTGCCCTCAGCGTTTGAAGAACTCCACCTCGGCCAGCGCGATGGGGATTCCGGGCCCCGTCCCGGCGGCGGCGCGGACGACCATCGTCACCTTCACGACGTCGCTGACGCCGGTCAGCACCGTCTGCGGGCCCGGCTTGTCGTTCAGCGTCACCTTCTGCTCGTGCACCTTGCCGTCCGAGGTCGTCATCCGCAGGTCCAGGGCGGTGGGCCGGGCCTGCTGCTGGAACTGCTGCGGCTCGGTGGAGGAGCCGGTGTGGATGATGACGTCCACCAGCCGGAACGGGCGGGCGAAGGGGAAGCTGATCGAGTCCCCGACGTTCGGCGCCCCCCAGTAGGTGTTGCTCAGCCCGTCGACGGTCAGTTTCGCGGGGTGGCCCTCGACCTCCGCGCTCGCCGCCGCCCCCGTGGGGGAGATCGCCGAGGCGTCGCGGAGCTTGTCCAGCACGTCCTCGTAGATGTTCCGCCCCGCCGGGTAGAACAGCACCCCCGCGACCACCAGCGCCGCCAGCACGAGCAGCGCGATCATCCGGCGCAGGGTGCGGCCGGAGCCACCTATGCGCACGCGGCGCCGGAACGGCCAGCGGGTGCGCCACCACGGCAGGGCCGCCACGAGTTCGGTGGGGGTCAGCGGCTCCGCGCACCGCCGGCAGAACTTCCGGTCGGGCCGGTTGGGCGTGCCGCACCGGGGGCAGGGTGGGCCGACCTGGGCCTCGTCGGCCGCGGCCGGGCGGACGGTCGGGCGGGGCGCCACGGGCTTGGCGGGCTGCACCGCCACCGGGTCCGCCGCCGCCGGCTGCCGGGCGGACGTGGGCTGCGGCGGCACCGCGCCGGGGCGGACCGGCGGCACCTCGGCGGCGGGTGCGGGCTTGGGCGTGGCTGCGGGCGCAGCAGCGGGCGCGGCGGCGGACGGCCTCGCCGGCTCGACGGGCCGGGCGGCAGGCGGTTCGGCGGGCGCCGCGGACGGCCGCACGGGCGGTTCCTCGCGGGCCGCGCCGGCGGGCGGAGCAGCGGGCGGGGCGGCAGCAGGCGGGGCGGCGGCGGGCGGAGCGGCGGCAGCAGGCGGCGCGGCGGCAGAGCCGGGAGCCGCCGAGGTGGCGGCAGCCGCCCCCGACCAGCCGAGGTAGGCACCGCAGTTGCCGCAGAAATCGTCCCCGTCCTCGTTGGCCACTCCGCACTCGGGACACGTACGCATTGCTCAGCTCTCTTCCCCACCGAGTGGACCGAGTGGACCGGATGAACCAGGTGAACCAGGTGGACCAGGTGGACCAGGTGGACCGGACGGACCAGGAGGCCCGGGCAGGACCTCCACCCGGCAGGTCAGGTGCACCGGGCAGGACGCCCGGACGACCGCCAGCACCTGCTCCTCGTCCACCGCCGGGGTGCGCTCGGGCCAGACCCGCACCAGCAGTTCCCCGGAGGGCGCGGGCGGCAACTCCGCGCCCGCGGTGGTGGACCAGGCCACGCCGCCGCCGTCCACGATCTGCGCGCCGACGCCGAGGATCAGCCGCAGCCGTTCCCGGAGCCCGCGCCGGGTGCCCCGCCACCGGTGCAGTTCGACCGCGCGGCCGACCACGGCCCGGCGGACCTCCTCCGGCCAGGCCGGGTCGGTCTCGACGGCGACCCAGTCCGCCAGCCACTCGACGAAGTCGGCCGGGGCCAGGCGCGGTTGGAAGTAGGCGGGCAGGTTGTCCAGGGTGGCGAAGACCGGGGCGAGGACGGTGTCCAGGCCTGCGGTGAACCGCTGGGCGAAGTCGTCCTCGGCGTAGAGCGCGGGCAGGAGCTCACCGATCGGATGCGGGCTGGGCAGCCCGGGGACGGCCGCTCTGCTCATCGCTGACCGTCCGCCGGGAGCGCGGCGACCACGACCTGGTGCTGGTGCGAGAAGACCAGCGCGTCCGGGGCGACGTCGACCCGTTCGGCGGGCGCGCCCCGGCGCCCGGTGATCGGATCCGCCGGGAAGAGCCGCAGTTCCTCGACCGCCGTGACCCCGGCCACCTGCTGGAGCACCGCGAACACCTCCCCGTACTGCACGGCCCGGCCGAACGGCCAGCCCCTTCCGTCGGCGCCGCCGCGCAGCGGGTTGAGGTGCCGGAACAGGGCCGCGAGCGCCGCCTCCCGGACCCGGTCGCCGTCCGGGGAGCGGGTCCCGAGCCGGGCGACCACCGTCACCCCCTGGTAGTCGGGCGGTTGGACGACGAGCCGGGTGCCGACGAGCCGCCGCTCGTCCAGGGCCGTCGCGATGGCCGACAGCACCTGCTCGCCGGGGATCAGCTGCTCGAACCGCAGGCGGTCGCCCTCGTCCGCGACCGCGTCGGGGACCACCAGCACCCGCACCGCGCCCGCCTCCCCGGCGACGGCCGGCGCGCAGCGCACCCGGGCCGCCGAGGGGGCGGCCTGCCGGGCGATCAGCTCGAAGTCCCCGGCGGTGACGGCCCGTTCCTGGAGCCGCAGCAGGTGGGGGGCGCGCACCTTGGCGTTCTCCACCGTCTCGCCGTCGACCCCGCCCCTGGCCGCCTCGCGGTTGTCGACCCTGGCCACGTACGGGACGGAGCTGCGCAGCACCGTGATCGTCGCCCGGGCGACGTTCCCGGCGGTGCCGCCGCCCGTGCGGTAGTGCGGTACCCGCAGGTGCGCGCCCTTGGGCGGCACCGCGCCGAAGGCGTGCAGGCCGCCGTCGGGTTCCCGGACGGCGGGCGGGAACGCGAACTCGCCCGTGGTCGCGTCGATCACCACGTGCCGGTCGGTCGGCGCCGAGTCACCGAAGTGCTCGACGGCCGTCCACCGCTCCCAGCCGTCGCCGGCCGCGACCTCGACCACCGGGGGCCCGCCGTCGAGCAGGACGGGCGGCCTGGCGAGCCGGAAGCGCTGGCCCGCGACGCCCTCCGAGGTGCCGAGCGGCGCGTCGGTCACGGTCTGGGCGTGCACGACGGTCGCGGTGCCGCCGACCGTGAACACCTCCGCGCGGCGGATCGTCGGGGACTCCGCGTAGAACGGCTGGCCCGGCTCCGGCGCGGACACCCGGCAGCGCAGCCAGCCCGCCCGGCGCCCGGCGACCACCGAGGCGACCTGCCCTGCGGGCACGAACACCACCACCTCACCGGGCCGGTTGAGGCCGCCGGTGGTGTCGGAGCCGGTCTCGCAGGCGATCCACCGCGCGCCGTCCCACACCTCCCACGCCAGCGGGGGCTGGCGCGGGTCGACACCGACGCCCTCGACCCGGCTGTCCAGCCGGACGACGAGGATGCAGCGCGGCACGACGGCCGGCAGCGCGAACAGCATGGCGTCCCCGACCTGGGGGCGCGGCTGGAAGCACGGCACGTCCACGCCGTCGGCCAGCCGCGCCGTGGCGTCGGTCTGCTCCCCCGCGGCGGAGACGGTGACCAGCCGGTCGAGGGAGCTGGGGACGACGGGCAGGTCCTCGGCGGTGGAGAACACCACCGCCTCCTCGGTCTCGGTCCGCAGCGTGGACACCTCGGTGCCCGCCCGCAGCAGCACCGTCTCGGGCTGCGGGGCCGACAGCCAGAAGTCGACCTCCGCGGTCGCCGCGGCCGGCGGGAAGAGCCGGACGCCCAGCAGGTCGAGGAAGGCCGAGTAGTTCTTCTCCGGCACCCGGTTCAGCCGGTAGAGCAGCTGGTCCACCATGTACGCGAAGGTCTCGATCAGGGTGACCCCGGGGTCGGACACGTTGTGGTCGGTCCACTCCGGGGCCCGCTGCTGGACGAACCGCTTGGCCTCGTCGACGAGTTGCTGGAACCGGCGGTCGTCCAGGTTCGGGGAGGGCAGCGCCATCAGCTCACTCCCCCGGTCACGGCGCCCAGGGCACCCGGGACGTCCTGGACGTCCGGGGCGTCCGGCGAGCTCGGGATGGTGTAGAAGGGAAAGACCAGGTTGCGGCGGTCGTTGGTGGACCGCACGGTGTAGTGGACGTCGATGTAGAGCGTGCCGTCGTCGACGGTGTCGAAGGCGATCACGACGTCGTCCACCTCGATCCGCGGCTCCCAGCGTTCCAGCGCGGTGCGCACCTCGCGCGCGATCCGGCCCGCCGTGCCGCCGTCGCTCGGCGCGAACACGTACTCGTGGATGCCGCAGCCGAACTCCGGGCGCATCGGCCGCTCCCCGGGGGCGGTGCCGAGGATCAGCCGGATGGCCTCCTCGATCTCCCGGTCCCGGTCCACCATGCCGATGCCGCCGGTGGCGTTCACCCGCAGCGGGAAGGCCCAGCCTCGCCCGATGAAGCCGCTCACGCGACGCCCCCGATCAGCACGTTGAGGGCGCCGGTGACGATCTTCGCGCCGCAGGCCGTCTGGTCGCCCATCCGCGCCGCGGGCAGCCCACCGATCAGGACCAGGCCCCCGGCCGCCGCCGTGGGGCTGGGCATGACGACGTTGCCGGGCCCGAGTTCCACGTGCGGCACGCACACGTGCAGGCTGCCGGTGACGGCAGCCGGGCGGCCGCCGATCAGCACGGTCGCCGCCGCGAGGGCGCCTGGTGGCGGGGTGGTGATGGCACCGCCGTCGCTGGTGGTGTCACCCATCCGGGCTGCGGGGGGCATCTGCGTTCTCCAATCGGGTGGTTCAAGGGGGCCGGAGGGTCGAGCTGTACTGACGGTGGCTCAGCTGACGGTGACTCAGTTGATGCGCACGAGAGCCGCCTTGAGCACCGCCAGTGCGCCGCCGTCCACGGTGACCCCCGTACGGCCGGTGACGTTCACCGATCCCCCGCGCAGGTTCACCGCCCCGGCGCCGGCGTCGATGGTGATGCCGGTGGAGGACAGCCGCACCGAACTCGCCGCCGCCGCACCGGCCGCGCCGAAGACGGTCAGGACGATCTCGCCGCGCTGCTCGTCCAGCCGCACCTCCAGCTTCCGGTCCCCGCTGGCCAGCCGGACGCCGGACTGGCCGCCCGGCACGTCCAGCAGTTCCAGGCGGTGGCCCGAACGGGAGACCAGCGAGCGGCGGTTGACCTTCCCGCCGGCCGGGTCGACCAGCGGCACCTCGTGCGGCGAGGGTTTGTCGACGCCGTTGTAGAGGCCGCCCAGCACGTACGGGCTGTCCAGGCTGCCCTGCTCGAAGCCGACCAGCACCTCGTCGTTCACCTCGGGGCTGAACACTCCGCCGCCGCCCTGCCCGCCCCACTGGACGGTGCGCACCCAGTCGGAGACGTAGGTGTCGTCCAGCCACGGGAACTTCAGCCGCACCCAACCGCGTTGCGCGCCCCCCGGCTCCCGGACGTCGGTGACCACGGCGACGGCCAGGCCGGGCATCCGCGGCCCGCGCGGCACCGCACCGCCCCCGGCGACGAGCCCCGCGAGGGAGCGGTCCGGCGCCGCGCTGACCACGACGGTCGTCCGGTAGCCGCGGAAGGGCTCCAGCAGGTGGCGCACCGCGGTGGCCGTGTAGCGGCCCGAGAAGGCGGCACCGACGTTGCCCAGGGCGACCGGAACGCCCGCCCGCAGCTTCGGATTGCCCTCGACGACCACCTCCAGCTCGCCGAACCCGGCGGCCACCGAGGCGGCGACCGACCCGGCCGCGGCCGCCGTCTCCGCCTGCGTGCGGTACGGGGTGTCGGTGACGGTCATCCGCGCCTGCCCCGAGAAGGCGGCGGCCGCCGTCGACGGGCTCATCCCGGGCCGCACCGTCTCGCTGGCCACCGACGGCTCCGTGGCGACCAGGGCCTTCTTGGTGAGGACGTTCCAGCCGCGCACCTCGACGGTGTCCGCCCCGCCGCCGCCCGTCAGCACGCCGCGCAGCTCCAGCAGGTTGCGACCGTACTCCAGGACCAGCGGGTTCTGCGGAGCGGGAGTCGAGGGGGCCGGGGCCGAGGAGGCCTGCTCGGGCTTGACGAACTCCAGCAGCCCCTCGTCGTCCGCCCGCACCTGCGCACCGCTCTCCTGCGCCAGGTACTGGAGGAACTCCCAGTCCGAGACGTTGGCCTGCGACAGCTGCTCGTGGACGACGGGGAACGCGTCGACCCGGCCGCAACCGAGCCCGGCGCCCGCGGCGACCTGACGGACGATGTCCGCCGTCGACATGTTGCGGAACGCCTTCACCCGGCGCCCGCGCATCAACCGGTGGGTGATGGCGGACGCCCGCACCACGGTGAACGAGCCGGTGGTGTCCACGTCCAGCTCCAGCGCCGTCACCTCGCCCGTGAACAGCCGCACCTGCGCGTTGCCCTGCACCGTCATCACGGAGACCCGCAGCCGGGTGCCGATGGTGACCCCGGTCGCGGAGAGGAAGGTGTGGTCCGCGTCGCGGAACATCAGCACGGCCGTGTCGGGCAGGCCCGTGCTCTCCTCGATGTCGCAGGAGACCAGCTGGGCCGCCCAGACCGGCGGCAGCGGGCCGGGCGCCTCGACGATCGGATCCGCGGCGAAGGAGCGGCCGCCGCGCGCCTCGGGAGTGGTCATGACCGCCCTCCTCGGGTGGGCTCGTCGATCCCCGGCACGATCAGTTCCACCCCGGGGACGAGCACCATCGGGTCGTCGATGTCGTTGGCCTCGGCGATGGTGCGCCACGCCGTCGCGTCGCCGTACTCGCGCCAGGCGAGCAGCGGCAGGCTGTCGCCCGCGATCACCCGGTGGGTGCTGCGCGCCTCCATCGAGCCGGAGGTCGGGTTCTGGCCCGGCGTGTCGACACTGGCCTCGTCGATGGTGAACGAGCAGGTGGCCCGCAGCGGCTTGCCGTCGACGTCGAACAGCGAGTAGGTGACCTGAAGGCCGGTCAGCACGCCGTTGAACGACGTCGTCGACGACGTGCCCCAGTCCAGCCGGATCCACGGGCTCGCCGGCTTCTTGCGCGCCAGGCTGGCCGGAGTCGGCACACAGGCCGTCATCAGCTGCTCCACCGCCTTTTCCACCGAGTCGTCATGGGTCGCCGTCGCATCGAGGAACACCTCCATGGACAGCGAGCGGGGCCCGCTGCCGACGAACTCGGGCAGCGCGGACTCGGCGGCCATCCGGGACGGGGTGCGGCGCCACTCCGAGGACTTCCGCAGTACCAGGCTCGACGGGTTGAACTGAAGCGGGAGCCGCGCGATCACCCCGCCGGGCTGGGCGCCGACCGTCGCCGGCGGCTCCATGATGGCCAGTTGGGCCCGGGTGACACTCGCTGGGACATCTGACATCCCGCACCTCCTTCCGTTCGTCGTCCGATGGGTTGCCTGCGCCGGGTGCGGCGCGCCGTCACGATGACGGGCGCAGCCCGGCGTGGGCGATCTCCAGGGACTCCGTCGCCGCCTGCGAGTTCGCCGGGTCGAACGACGGGCCCTGCCAGCGGACCGGCACGATGCCGAGCACCTGCCAGCTGACGATGGGGCTCAAGTCTGGCCGCAGGGCCACGATTTCACCGTTCTTGGGCTGGACCCGCCGCACGGTCTCGTCCAGCCAGCGGGCGATCTTGACGGTGTCCGCGGTGACCGCGCGGGTGAGCGTGATGTTCGACCAGGTGATCCGGCCCGGCAACTGCCAGGAGAAGCCGTTGTTGCCGCCCTCGGCATACTGGTGGATCTCGACCTCGGCGCCCAGCCCCGAGCACGTCGTGAACTCGCCCAGATCATTGCCGCCGATCGTGAGCTTGAAGAACACGCTCGTCGCGAAGATGTTGTCGGTCATTCCTGCCTCCGTCGCCCTGCCCGCCTACCACCTGCCACCTGCCACTGCCCGTCTGCCCGCCGCGCCCCGAGCGCTCAGCGACGGCCGTCGTACGGCCGCCCGGCGCGCTCCCTCCCCCTGCGCAACTCCGCGCGCAGCAGCCGTCCGACGGGCTCGATCAGGCGCCGGGCCAGTTCGTCGAGGTCGGCCCCCGACGTGGGCCCGGTCGACGATCCGCCGCCCGGCTGAGCGGGCGGGGCCGCGGTCGGCGGCGGGGACGAGGCGGTGGTCTGGACGGTCACCGGAGTGCGGGCCGGTACCGCGGTCAACGGCACCCCGTGCAACCCCGCCTGCTCCGCCACCCGTTGCAGCACCCGGGCGGTATCCGTCGAAGGCCGCGCCGGCCCGGACGGCCCTGAAGACGAGCCCGCGCCGTCCCGGGACGGCGCGGTCCACGACCACGACCCGGTGCGCAGCGGCGACTCCCCGCCCGCCCCCGGTCCGCCGAAGCCGCCACCCGCCCAGGCGCCACCGCTCGGCAGCGGAGGCGCCGCGGACGCGGGCACGGGAGGGCCGGCGGGCCCGGCGACCGGCAGCCGCTGGACCATCGCGGGGACCGCCGGGGACACCGGGGCGCTCGGCGGGGCGAGTCGCACCAACGGCACGCTCGGAACACGGCCACCGGAGGAGGCAACGGACGCGGACGCAGGACGCCCCCCGCGACCGGCGGGGACGGCGGGGACGGCGGGGACGGCGGCAGGCGTCGACGCATCGGCGGAGAACGCCGGTCGCACGGTCGGCTCGACCGGGCCGGGGGCAGAGCTGGCAGCAGCAGCAGCGGCGGCAGGGCCATTAACAACAGGGCCGGCGGACACCGAACGCTGCACGCTCGCAGCGCGCCCGGCACGGGAGGCGCCCACGGCCGCCGGGCCGGCATCGGCCACGACGACCGGGGGTGCTGGACGCTCCCCGCGCCGCACCCGACCGGCGGGAACCACGACAGGCACCGCAGCACCTCGCGGCTCCGCCGACCGGACACCCGGTTCGACGGGGCTCGGACCGCCGGAGACCGACCGCTGCACCGCCGGACCACGGCCGCCACGCTCCACAGCCACCGGCGGCACGGGAGTCTCCCCGCGCCGCGCCCGCCCGGCCGGGGCGGTATCGGGCGCTACGGGCTGCCCCTCCGACCCCTCCGGGCGAGGTCCCCCGGCCGTCGTCGAACGCTGCACACCCGCCCGCCCCGCAGGAGGACCGCCGCGCTCCGACAGGCGCGCATCCGCCTGCACCGGGCCAGTTCCGGGGCCGGCAGCCACCGGACCAGAGCCACCAATCGCCGGACCCCGCACACCTGCCCGCCCCGAGGGGGCACCACCGCGCCCTGACGGCCGCGGCCCCTGCGCCGCCGAGCCGGCCGACGCCGACGAACGCGCATCCGCCTTCACCGGGCCGGCGCCGCCAGCCACCGAACGCTGCACGCTCGGACGCCTCACGGCAGCAGAACGCCCCACCGCGCCCGAGCCGGCAGAGTCCGCAGAGCTGCCGGACGCCGATCCCCGCGCACCCGCACGCGCCACCACGGCACCCCGCGCACCCGGCACCGCCGGGGCGGTGCCTTCCGGGTCCGACGGGGATTCCGGGGACGCCGGGCGCGCAGCGTCAGGTCGGCTCGCCTGTGCCCGTCGGGGCAGGCGCAGGACGGCGGCGGCCCGGTGCCGCCAGCTCGCGGGTGCCGCCGGTTCCGGGGCCGGCGGCACTTCGGTGCGCACGGGCGGCTCCTGCGGCCAGGCGGCCCTGACGACGGGTGGGGCGGGCGCGGGCGCGGGCACGCGGCCTGGCCCCGGTGCGGGCGCCGTCGCCGGTGCGGCGAGCGTGGACGCCATGCGGCGCTCGCCGAGCAGGCCGAGCGTGCGGTGGCCCGGCCCGGCCGCCGGACGTGCGGCGGTGCCGCCGATCGGCGAGCGGGCCACGACCAGCGGGCTGGGCCCGCCCGGCGAAGCGGTCGGCCGCACATCCCGGGCGCCACCGGTACCACCGGCACCACCGGCGCCACCGCTGCGCCGGACCCGGCGGGCCGCGTCCTGCGGTGCCGTCCCGGGGGGAGACTGCGGCCCGGCAGCAGGGCCGGGCTCGGTGGAGCCGCCCTGCCCGCTCGTGTCAGCGCTTCGCGTGCCGGGCGCAGCCGCACGCTGGACTGCCGTGGCGCCCGGCGCGGCGGCGGCCGTGCCCGTGGCGCGAGGAGCGCCTTCCGGGCTCGGGGGCGCCACGCTTCGGCCGGCCGGCTGCGGCGGTGCGGGAGTCGCTGGGGTGTCGGGAGTCGCTGGGGCGCCGTGGCCCGGGGCCGTGGTCCGCCGGACGGGGCCGCGCCGGCCGTCGGCCGTACCGGCGGCCCGCGCTCCGGGTGCCGCGCCCGCCGTCGGCGGCAGCGCGGTCAGCGGCGCACCCAGGCCGCCGTGCGTGCGGGCGTTGGACGATTCGGTGCGCGCCTGTTCGGTGCGCGGCTGTTCGGTACGCGGCTGTGTGGCGCGCTGCGCGGCGGTCGGACCGCCGCCGGTCTGGACGGCGCGCTGTACGGGGGCGTCCCCGCGCCGTCCGGGCTCGGGGCGGGCAGGGCGAGCCGAGCGCGCCGGGTTGCCCGGTGCCGACGGCTCCGAGCCGACTGACCCGCTCCCCGCCGGAGCAGTCGGCTGCGCGGGCGGGGAGACGATCGGCATAGGCCCGTGCCCTGCCCCGGGACCGGGCACGGGCCCCAGGCCTGCCGCGCCGTCGGTGTTGAGCCGTGGCGAGGCGCTGGCGGGCAGCGAGGTCAGCGGGGCACCGAGCACGGGTCGGCCCGGTGCGGCGCCTCCCCTCGCGCTGTCTCCCCTAGCGGCGCGCTGAACGGCATTGCCGGTGCTCGGGGTCGGGGCACCGGTCGGCCGCACCGGGTCCGGCTCGGAGGTCTCGGCCGGCCGCGCAGTGGCACCCGGCTCCACCACGGGCGGCGCGACAGCGGCGGAACGCTCCACCGTCGTCGCGCGCGCGGGCCGTTCCACCGGTGCCGCGCCCTCGGGCCGCTCCACCGGCTTCGCACTCTCGGCAGGCTCCACCGACGCGACGGCGGCGGAACGTTCCACCGTCGTCGCGCTCGCGGAACGCTGCACCGGCCGGGGCGGGATCACGGCCACCGCACGCGGCGGCAGGGACCGGGGGCGGGGTGCGGTGGTCAGGGGCTTCCCGACGCGGCGCGACGGGACCGGCCTGGTCGGCTTGGTAGGCCCGGAAGTCGGCGCCTCTGAGCCGTGAGCGGGGGCGGGCGCGGGGGCAGCCGGCGCGGCGCCACCCTCGGCGGCCACCGCCCGTACGGGGAGCCGTCGCACCACGGCGCCGGACCTCTGCACCTGCCGTACCTGACCGAGCCCGCCCGGCCCGTCCCCCACCGAAGCCGAGGCCGGATCCGAACCCTCCGACGGCGCCACCGCCGGTGCGGCGTACGGCAGCACGGGCCCGTCCGCCCCGGCGGAGACCGCCGGGCCGAGGGGCCGTGCCACCGCCCGCAGGATGCCCGCCGGGGCGGACGGCAGGACCGCGTGTCCGAGTGCACCGGTCAGCGAGGGGTTCTGCCAGGAGGCGAGCCGGGACCGGAACCGCAGGCCGTCGCTGACCCCGCCCGCCGCCCCCGCGAGGGTCGGGGTCAGGGGCGCGACCGCGCGCCAACCACCGTCCGGGGCGGGCACGTCGGCCCGGGGCGCGGGAGCCGCGTCACCCGTGCCGCCCGTAGCACCTGAGACACCCGAGGTACCCGGGGCACCCGAAACGCCCGCCTCGCCCGGGCCGCCGGCCTTCCGCCGCCCGAGCCGGTCCCGAATCCCCATCCCGCGCTCACCCGCCTTCGTTGACGCGGGTGTTGATCCGCGCGATCTCCCGCACCCACGCGCGGCGTTCCTGGTGGGACAGGTCGAGGATGTCCTCCCGCTGCCAGTGGAAGTGGTAGGCGATGTACGCGACCTCCTCGTACAGCCGGGTGGTCGCGTACGTCACCATTCCCCCAGGCGCCCACCAGCGAGGTCGACTTCGAAGGCACCGTCGCAGTGCGGGCAGGTCACCGCGGCGCGGGTGTGGCCCTCGCTGTTGATCCGCTGGTAGAAGTCCTGGAGGAACGCGACGTCGGTGGCGTACATCTGCTCGACGACGCCGGCGTGCACGTCGGTGACGGTGCCGAGCCGGGTGATCACGTGGCTGAGCAGCACGACGCTCAGGTACGCCGGGTTCTCCTTGACCCGCAGGTCGATCTGGGGCATGAGTTCGTCCCGCGCGGTGGCCAGGCGCATGGCGCCGTGCCGGTGCAGGGTGCCCTCGTCGTCCAGGTATCCGCGCGGGAGCTCGAACTCGAACTCCGTGTGCAGTCCGTGCCCCTGGGGGCCCCGCCCCCGCTGCGGCGCGGCGGCCTGCGGGGCCGGGGCCGCGGCGGGAGCGGGGGCGGCTGCCGGAGCCTGCTCCAGGAGTTCGTCGAGGCTGATCCGTCGTCTCATTCGACGGTGATCTCCTCGAACACGATGGTCACCGTCTCGGTCGCGGCGCTGGACTCACCGGCGGTGAGGGTGGGGCCCTCCCACCGGCTGGCCCAGGCGTTCATCAGCTGGATCCGCCGGAGTGTGGCACCGGTGGTGTCCTTGACCTCGATGGTGAGGTTCTGGCGCGCGGTGTTGATCGCGCCGTTGTTGAGGGTCTCGTTGATCCACTTGGTGAACGCCCCGCTCTTGTCGAGCCCGCGGGTGATCGTCACCTCGCCCGGGAGCCGCGCGCCGGGCTGTTTGCGGACGATCAGCTTGCCCTGCTGGGTCACCTGCTTGTACTCGACGACGTCCTGGTCGACGGTCAGGTTGCTGATCTCCTTGACCGACTCGACGTTGTAGCCGCCGAGTTGGACGCCGAATATGTGTGTGGAGAGCGGATCGCCTTCAGCCATGACTTCCTGTCACCTTCCGGTCTGTGCTGGCCTGCTGGTCACTCGTTGACGAGGCTCGTGCTGTCCGAGAACTGGGACAGCCGGAACACCACGAACTCGGCGGGCTTCACCGGAGCGACCCCGATCTCGCACACCACCTGCCCGAGGTCGATGGACTCCTGCGGGTTGTTCTCACGGTCGCACTTGACGTAGAAGGCCTCCGCGGCCGTCGCGCCGAACAGCGCGCCGCGCCGCCACTCCTCGGTCAGGAACGCCGTGATGTTGCGGCGGATGCTCGACCACAGCCGGTCGTCGTTGGGCTCGAACACCACCCACTGGGTCCCCAGGAGGATGGACTCCTCCAGGTAGTTGAAGAGCCGCCGCACGTTGAGGTAGCGCCACGCCGGGTCCGAGGAGAGGGTCCGGGCGCCCCAGATCCGGATGCCGCGCCCGGGGAAGGCCCGCACGCAGTTGACGCCGATCGGGTTCAGCAGGTCCTGCTCGCCCTTGCTGAGGCGGATCTCCAGGTCCACCGCGCCGCGGATGACCTCGTTGGCCGGCGCCTTGTGCACGCCGCGTTCGGCGTCGCTGCGTGCCCACACGCCGGCGGCGTGCCCGCTCGGGGGGACCATCGTGTTGCGGCCGGTCGCCGGGTCGAACACCTTGATCCACGGGTAGTACAGGGCCGCGTAGCGGGAGTCGAAGCCCGCCTCGTTGTTGCGCCAGTTGCGCATCTGCTGGGCGCTCAGCCCGGGCGGGGAGTCCAGGACGGCGATCCGGTCGCCCATCTGCTCGCAGTGCGACATCACCGCGAGCTGGACGGTCCGCACGCCCTCGGCGTCGATGTCGCCGCGCTGGTAGGCGCTCATCAGGTCGGGCACCGCGACCATGGTGATCTCGTCGATCGCCTCCAGGCCGGAGAACCCGGTGCGGGCCGAGGCGTCGCCGATGTACTCGGCGGGGCTGAGCCGGGTCGTGGCGGCGGGGGCGACCGGCCCGGGCGCGGGGGCGGCGGCGAGGGCGAGCGTCTGGCGCTCCGGGCGGCTCGGCGCGGTGCCCGGCTGCTCGCTGACCGCGACGAGCTTGGACTCGCGCAGCTGGGTGACGACGTAGCCCTTGGTGTTCTTGCGGGTCGAGACGTCGTACGTCTCGGCGACCTCGGCGCCCTTGCGGACCACCAGCCGGAACCGGTCGTCGGGGACGTTCTCGCCCTCGACGTCGGCGATCTCGACGGTCAGGTCGGCGCCCGCACCGGGCAGGGCCGTGAACAGGAAGCCGGCGTGGGCGGTGGGCGCGGGCGCCGATCGGGCGACCGGCGGCCAGCCGCCGGCCGTCTCGCCGGCGGGCTCGCCGATCCGCACGACGTAGACGGCGCCGCCGCCGTTGGCGAAGAAGCCGTAGACGGCGTGGGGCAGGTAGGTGCCTTCGGAGAAGCCGCCGAACTGCTGGACGTACTGGTCCCAGTTGGTCACCAGGGTGGGCTCGTGGAAGGGGCCGGTCTGGGCGAAGCCGACGAGGGCGGCGACGGCAGTGCCGACACCCTCGATCGGCCGGGCACCGGACTGGACCTCCTCCACGTACACGCCCGGGGTGAGGTACGACGGCATGCTCGCTCCTTCGGGGTGGCCGATCATTCGCCACCGAGTCTGCTGCCGGGCCGCCGCCCGCGACATGTCCGCAGGTCCCGGACCAGGGGCAGAGCCGCTGCCCCGGCGGGCACCCCGGCAGGGCCTCACCGGTCGTCAGTCGGCCGGTGGTCTCCCGCCCGCGCGCTCAGGCTCGCCCGGTGCCCCCGGAGGCACGCGACCACGGCCCGAACTCGCTCTCCAGGACCAGCCGGCCGAGCTTGCGGTACTCCCGCTCGACCGCGAACACCAGCTCCGCCATGCCCAGCGGGCGGCCCGTCTCGGCGGCCAGGTAGGCCGCGGTCACCGCGCAGGCCCGGATGGAGCCGCCGGCGAGCTCGAAGTGCCGTGCGCAGAACGCCAGGTCGAGGTCGTCGCCGCGGGGGATCCGCGGGCCCAGGCAGCGCTCCCACAGGGCGTGCCGCTGTTCCTCGTCCGGCACCGGGAACTCCGCGATGACGTCCAGCCGCCGGGTGAACGCCTCGTCGAGGTTGGCGCGCAGGTTGGTCGTCAGCACGGCGATCCCGTCGAAGGACTCCATCCGCTGCAACAGGTACGCCGACTCCACGTTGGCGTGGCGGTCGTGGGCGTCCTTGACCTGCGACCGCTTGCCGAAGATCGCGTCGGCCTCGTCGAACAGCAGGACGGCGTTCACGTGCGAGGCCTCGGTGAAGATCCGCTCCAGGTTCTTCTCCGTCTCGCCGATGTACTTGTCCACGACGGTGGACAGGTCCACGACGTACAGCTCCATGCCGAGTTCGGCGGCGACCACCTCGGCCGACATGGTCTTCCCGGTGCCGGACTCCCCCGCGAACAGTGCGATCACCCCGCGTCCGCGCCCTCCGCCCGGCCGCATCCGCCACTGGCCGAGCACCTGGTCGCGGTGCCTGGCGCGCAGCGCGAGTTCGTGCAGCTGGCGCGCGGTGGGCTCGGGCAGCACCAGGTCGTCCCACCCGACGGCGGGCTCGATCCGGCGGGCGAGGCGGGCGAGCCCCGCCCCGTTCTGCGCCCGTACGGCGGCCCGCAGGTCGTCGGCGGTCACCGGGCGGTGTTCGGCGGCGGCCGTCCTGGTGGCGACCCCGGCGGCCCTGGCCACCTGGTCCTCGTCCAGCTGGTACGGGGCGACGGCCTCGGCCAACTCGGCTCTCAGCACGCCCTCGTACGGCCCTTCTGCAGGGCTTTCCGCAGCGCCTTCCCCGGGTTCGCCCGAAGGCTCACCCGCAGGCTCGTGCGAAGCCCCGCCCAGCGCGTGCGCCCAGCGTTCGGCGCGCTGCGCCGGGTCCAGCGGCGGGGCCACGAGCACCACCGGGCTCTCCTGCGCCCACGTCGGATCCCACGGGCGCGACCCGTGCACGAGCAGCGGCACCTCGGCGAGTTCCGCGCACAGCTCGCGCAACAGCCCGGCCCGCTCCGGGCGTTCGGGTTCGAGCCGCTCCAGCGGGCCCAGCACCACACCGCTGCCGCTCAGCCGCGCCTCCCGGGCGAGCGCCCGGACCACGGCCTCCGGGGGGCGGGCGGCGAGCGCGGTGACGTCGACGACCAGGGCCCGACGGCCGAGGCCCGCGAGGGCGTCGACCGCGAGCCGCCCGGCGTTGCCGCCCCGGTCCAGCAGGTGCACCAGTCCGCCGCCGTTGGCCACGGTGGCGCGCAGCCGGCGCGCGGCCTGCGGCGGGGTGCCGGCGCCGGCCCGGCCGACGCGGACGAGCCCGCGCAGCGCGCCGTCGGGTTCGTCCGAGCCGAGCAGATGGGCCGTCACCCGGTCGGGCAGGCGCAGGCCCCGGGAGAGCAGCGGGCGCTCCGGTTCGGTGATCTCCAGCAGGCCGCCGGCGATCATCGGGGCCTGGGCGGTGAAACGGAACCGGCCGGCGCCCGCCCCGGACCGCCCGCACAGTTCGAGCGCGAGCCCGATGGTCGGCCGGCGCAGGGTCAGGTCGTCGTTGAGGTACCCGTAGAGCCGTTCGAAGCGGGTGTCGAGGTCGGGGGCGAGTGCCACCAGCAGGAGTTCGAGGTCCAGCGGGAGCAGTCCGAAGCCGTCGACGAGCCGTTCGGTCCTCGATCCGGGTGGTGGCGGCGGCGGTTCTCCGAGGTCGGCGCCGGCCCGGCCGGTCGCGGCGGGCGCCGCGAGGATCCGTTCCGCCGCCTCCGGGGTGAGGTACTGGCCCCGGTAGGGGTCGTCCGGGTCCGGGTCGTCGGCCCTGCGCTCGCGGACGGCGGCCCGGATCCGCTGTTCGAGGCGGCTCAGCCGCTCCCACAGGTCGTCCAGGTCGGCGGCGGGCCCGCTGGTGGCCGCCGGTTCCAGGTCGAGGGTCATCGCGGCGCACCGCCGCGCCGTCTGCGGCCGGGCGGGAGCTGGCGTTCCCGGGGCGCGGCGAAGCCGTCCGCGCCGGGGTCCGTGCCGCCTTCGTAGCGCAGCCGGCGGCCCGGATCGGCCGGGTCGACCGAGTCGGCTGTGGCCTCCGGGGCGTCCTCGTCGCTCTCGCCGCCCTCGCCGTCCTTGCCGCTCTTGTCGACGGCGCGCAGCACGAGCCCGTCGGTGACCGGGGGCCCCGCCGGGGCACGCTGGCCGGACAGCGGGGCGAGCACCCTGAGGTCGATCGAGGGTTTCAGCTCGCCGCCGAGGGCCGACCACACGTCGGACACCGACGGCATGCCCTCGCCGCGCCCGGCGGTCTCCAGCCCGACGGTGAGCCCGAGTTCGGCGAGCGTGCCGGTGAGCAGGCGGGCGGGCAGCGCGTCGGTGGCCGTCAGGCAGCGGAGCACCTCCGACAGCAGCCGGTGCTCGTCCTGGGCCCGGTTGGTCCACGCCGTCACCAGGTAGGCCAGTTCGAACCAGCGGGGCGCGCTGCGCCAGGCCACGACCACGCCGTCGGCGTCGTGCTGCTCGGCGGAGCCGGCCTGGCGGCGGGCCACGTCCTCGCGGATGCCGTAGAGGAAGACGCTGACGGTGGGGGCGTTGCGCCGGGCGGCCCAGTCCCGGGTGGGCGAGTCGAAGACCAGCTCGATCCCGCGTTCCTGGAGGCCGCTCTCGACGAGCAGGAGCCGCAGCGCCTCGTCGACTTCGTGGATCACCGCCGCTGCACCTCCCCCGGCGGGCCGACGCTGCCGACCACCACGAGGAAGGGCGTGGTCACCGGGGAGAAGCCGGGGCCGCTCGCGGTGATGGTCCGGGGGCCGGTCTCGTCCTTGGCGAGGATGAGCAGCTGGCCCGCGAAGGTGCCGTCGGTCTTGGGGACGGTGGGCGCCGCGGCGGCGGTGATGCCGGGCGTCCAGGTGAGGGTCACCGGGGTGCCGGGCGGGAAGTCCACGCCGCGGACGGAGGTCACGAAGCCGGGCTTGCCGATCGGCGGCACCGCGACGATGCGGGGCTGGAGGATGCGCAGCGGGGTCCGCGCGACGTGGTCGCCCGGGGCGGCGTCCGTGCCGGTGGTGGTCAGGACGGAGGTGATGGTGGTGTCCAGGGTCGCCTCGGGGGCGAGCACCACCTGCACGACGGCGCTGCCGCCCGGGGGCAGGTCGGCCACGTCGCAGACGCCACCGGTGCAGCCGGGGGGCATCGGCCCGGTGGGGACGCCGGCGGGCAGGCCGAGCGAGACGCGCAGTCCGGTGGCAAGGGCCTGGCCGTCGTTGCGCACGGTGTAGGTGACGGTGACCCGGCCGCCGACGTATCCGGGGTTCGGCTGAGCGCCGACCGTCACGGCCGGTCCGGCCTTCGGCGCGGGCGGCGCCGGCTGCGGCGCGGGGGCCGGGGCCGGGGCGGGCGGCGGTGGCGGGGCCGGCGGTGAGGAGATGGGCGGTGTCGGGGTCGAGGTCGAGGTCTGGGTCGGGGTCGGCGAGGCAGTCGGGGTCTGGGTCGGAGACGGGCTCGGGGACGGCGACGCGGCCTGGACGGGTACGACCGTCTGCGCGATGTTGTCCTCGGGCTTCGGGTCGACCACCGCCCCGGTGACCCACCAGCCGAACCGCTGGTCGCCGGCCACGGTGCCGACGACGGTGGCGGTCACCTGGACGACCGCGCCCGGGGCCAGGGTGCCGAGTTCGCACCGGAGGGCGTCGGCGGCGCAGGTGCCGGCCGTGGCCTTGAGCCCGGTGAGCCGGGCGCCCGTCGGCACCGACGCGGTGAGCGCGGTGCCGGGCGAGGGCGCCGGGCCGTGGTTGGTGACGGTGATGGCCACGGTGGTGGAGTCCCCGATCTGCATCGGGATGGTGGCGGCCGGCGCGCTCAGCGACAGGTCGACGGACTGCTGGACGCTCGGCTCCTTCTGCCGCCCCGGCAGCCTGGAGTTGATGGAGGTGAGCCGGCCGGTCGCGAAGTCGTAGCTCTGCAGTGCCTCCGGCGAGTTCGCCGGCAGGGCCCGGCGGGAGGTCAGCACCAGCTGCCCGCCGTCCGCCGTCCAGGCGACGTCGCGGGGCTGGAACGGGCCGGTGGCGGAGGTGTCCGGCAGCGGGCGGCGGCAGGCGTTCCGGTCCTGGCTCAGCCCGGCGGGCAGGATCACCGTGCAGCCGTCGCCGGTCGCCGAGCTGACGAGGACTCCGTTCTGCTGGTTGAGCCCGCCGTCGCCGGTCTTGCGGTTGAAGGCGACGCTCCGGCCGTCGGGCGAGAACGCGGGGCTGTCGTCGATGACGTCGCAGGCGCCCGGGCAGGCCCTGCGGCTGAGGTCGGTGGGCCGGTCGAGGGCGTTGGCGGGCACGGTCCACACGTGCTTGTTGCCGCCGTTGCCGTTGATGACCTCGGTCCTGGTGTAGGCGATCAGTTTGCCGTCGGGGGACCACGAGGGCTGGGCCAGGGAGGCGGCCGGCTGGTTGTTGGTCGGTTCGACGGTGCCGACGATCGCGCCGGTCGACACGTCCGCGATCAGCACCCGTCCGGGGCCGGAGGCCGTCCCGACGCCGCCGGGCGAGGTCCTGGTGAAGGCCATCAGGCGGCCGTCGGGCGAGAGCTCAGGGTCGGTGTCCCAGTCCTTCGGCCCGCGCCCGGCGAGGTTCATCGGCTTCGGGTCGGAGCCGTCGGCGCCGGTCTGCCAGATCCGTTCGATCCGGCCGGCGGGCGAGTCCTCGAAGCGGGTCAGCACGATCCGCCGGCCGTCCGGCGTGTAGGTCTGCCGCTCGAACCACGGGTCGTAGCCGGGGCGGGGGTTGAACAGCGGGTCGGCCGCGGGGTCGGTGTTGGTGTCGGCGGCCGGGTCCTCCCGGAGCACGCTGACGCCCAGGTCGCGCGGATCCGCTCCGTCGGGGCGGATGTCCGACAGGTCGGCCACGTCGGGGGTGTCGGCGCTGTTGCGGTCCACGACGGGCCCGCCGCCCTTCTGGGGGCCGAGCCAGACCGGTGTGCGGACGGCGCGGTCCTCGCTCGCCACCAGTTCGGCCCCGCCGCAGAAGCAGGTCAGGGCGCGGTACACGTTCTCGTACGGCGTCGGGTCGGCGTTGAGCCGGTTGGGGCTGAGGAAGAGCACGCCGCTGCCGTCGGGCAGCCAACCGGCGGACCTGGTCCGCCAGTCGCCGCCGATGCCGGGGAAGAACGCCCGGTCGTTGGTGCCCTCGGGCGAGATCACCCGCAGCTGCGGCCCGGTCTGGCCGGCCTGGTCCCAGGTGTAGACGATCTGGTCGCGCAGGTCGGGCGCGTCCACCGGGTTCCACGCCGGTTCGACGGCGTTGCCGGCGGTCACCGCGGTGATCCGCCGCGCCGCGCCACCGGCCAGCGGCATGACGTAGACCTGGGTGTGCGCCGGGTCCACGTCGCAGGTGTACGCGACCCACTTGCCGTCGGGCGAGACCGTCGGGTGCGCCTCGGAGTCCGCGGTGTCGGTCAGCCTGCGCAGGCCGGTGCCGTCGGTGTTGACCACCCAGAGGTCCCGCTGGGTCTGCCCGTTGCGTCCGCCGGGCTCCACCGCGTCGAACACGACGGTCCTGCCGTCCGGGGCGAGCGTCGGCTCCGCGGTGTCCATGCCGGTGGTGAGCCGGCGCACCGCGCCCGACGCCTCGCGCAGGTAGACCTGGGGCAGCGGGCCGTCCCGCAGGCTGGTGAACACCAACTGGTCGCCGCGCGTGGAGGGTTCGGTGTCGAAGTGGACGGGGCCGGGCCCGAACAGCGACGCGCTCGACGTCGGCCCGGTCAGCCGCGCCAGGCTGCGGTGGCCGGTGCCGGCGTAGACGATCCGTCCGCTCTCCTCCGCGGCCCCGGCGGCCACCGGGGCGGCGCCTCTTCCGTCGCCGTCGGAGTTCGCGGTGCCCAGCGTCACCACGGCCACGGCCAGGGACAGCAACATCGCGACGGCGGCTCGCGCCGAGCGCCGCAGGGGGCGGGGAGTGCCGGTGGCGCCGATCACGCTCAACCTCACAGACCGAGAAGGCGGTACGTCCGGCAGTCTCCCCGGCCCGGGCGCGCGGGCGACAGGCCCCGGGCACCCGAGCCGGGGGTAGCGACCGGTGCCCCTGAGGGCAATCCGGCGCCGACGCTCCGGCGGCGTCCTCAGATGAGGCCGTGGCGCATCGCATACCCGACGGCGTGGGCGCGGTTGCGCAGTCCCAGCCGGGTGGTGATCTCGTGCAGCACGTTCTTGACCGTGCGTTCGGAGTACGAGGTCTCGGCCGCTATCTCACTGGTGTCGAGGCCGTCGGCGACCAGCCGGAGCATCTCCGCCTCGCGCGCGGTCAGGGTCGACAGGGTCAGGCCGCGCGGGTCGAGCATGGTGCGCTGGAGGCTGCCGACCCGGTCGAGCAGCTTGCCGAGGAGGTCCCCGGGCATGACGCCCTCGCCGTTGGCCAGGGCGGTGATGAGGTGGACGAGCCGGTCCTGGTCGGCGTCCGAGCGGCGCAGCACGGCGCCGACGCCGCACTCGATGATGGTCTGCAGGCCGCCGGCCTCGAAGTGGCCCACGACCAGCCCGGTCCGGCTCTGCGTGTTGAGGCGGAGCCGGCGCAGCCGGTCGGTCACGGCGTCGTTCAGCCCGTCGACCACCATCAGGGAGACCTGGGCACGCGCGACGTCGCCTTCGGCGAGCAGTTCCACCTCCGGCCGCTGCCTCAGCTGCTGGACGACGCCCGTGTGCAGGATGATGTCCTCCGCGTACACCGCCACCTGGACCCGGCCGGGCTTCACGTTCACGCGCACCGTGGCGGGTTCGGCCGATCCACGCGGTCGGGCCTGGACGGACCTGGTCGCCCCGACGGCCTCATGGGTGGTGGTTTCGATCATCGTCATCGAACTGTTCCGTTCTGCTTCGTCTGCGTCACCGGACGCATGGTGAGGACGGCCGGGCGCCATGTCATGGGGCCGGCCGCGGGTGTTGCCGGGGGGGCGGGGTGGGGAGCGTTGGCTGGGGGCGGGGCATCGGCCCCGGGCAGGGCCCGGTTGTTCCCGCGGGCAAGGGGTGTGCCCGCGGCTTGCCCGCGGGGCTCTCTCCTGGGGGTGTCCTCCGGTCCTACCGTCACGGCATGACCGCATCCGCCGAACTCGGCCTTCCCGCGCTGACGGTGTCGCCCGGAGACGTGGCCACGACGACCCTGACGGTACGCAACGACACCGATATCGTTGAGGCGTACTCGCTGGAGGTGGTCGGGGCCTGCGCTTCGTGGACGACGGTCGAGCCGGCCCGTCTCTCGCTCTTCCCGGGGACGTCCGAGACGGTGACGATTCGGCTCGCCCCGGCCCGCTCGCACGAGGTGCGGGCGGGTGAGTTCCCGCTCGGCATCCGGGTGTTGCCCGCCGAGCGCCCCGAACTGGTGACCGTGCCGGAGACGACCGTCACCGTGACGCCGTTCCGGGAGCTGCGCGCCGCGCTGGCTCCCCGGCGCCGCCGGGGCTGGCTCCGCGCCCGCTACCGGACGTCGGTGCGCAACCTCGGGAACACCGCGGCCGTCGTGACGTTCGCCCCGGCCCAGCCCGGCGAGGACGTGCGCTTCGGGTTCGCCCCGGAGCGGCTGCGACTCGCACCGGGCGAGTCCGCCGAGACCCGGCTGCGGGTGCGCGCGCGCAAGTTGATCTGGTTCGGCAAGCCGGCCACCTGGCCCTTCGAGGTCACCGTCGGCCAGGAGGGCGAGGCCGCCAAGCCGGACGGCCCGCAGCCGGCCGAGCGGCAGCACGTACTGGAGGGCGAGTTCGTCCAGCACGCGCTGCTGCCCAAGTGGCTGCTCGCGCTCATCGCGGCGCTGATCGCGCTGGTGCTGGCCTGGCTCACGCTGGTCCGGCCGGCGGTGCGCAGTTCCGCGAAGCAGGCCGCCGACAAGGCCGTCGAGCAGAAGGCCGCCTCGTTCACCCCGGCCCCCGTCGCGGCCCCGCCGGCTCCGGCCCCCGGGGCGACTCCGAGCGGTCAGGGGCAGCAACAGGGCGGCGGTTCGGGCGGCGGCTCCGGCCGCTCGGTCCCGGGGACGGAGCAGCAGTTCTCCACGACGGTCGACGTGACCACCAACACCGGCGGCTCCGCGGTGGGCGCCTACCGGGTGGGCCACGGCAAGGTCTTCCGCATCACCGACATCGTCGCCGCCAACTTCCAGGGCGACCAGGGGCTGTTGACCATCAAGTTCGGCGAGCAGACGATCACGACCATCGCCTTGGAGACCTTCCGTAACCAGGACTATCACTGGGTGACTCCCATCGAGGTCCCCGAGGACCAGACGGTGACGGCGAGCGTGGTCTGCCAGCAGCCGGGCACGCCCGCCTCGGGGAAGCAGGCCACCCAGTGCCACGAACTGCTGAACGTCAGTGGGCAGTTGAGCGATATCAAGCGCTGAAGCCGCACCTCTCCCTCACTTCTCGTTCACACCATGCACCTGTCAATGGAGTGCGACCTTACTGGCGGGTTCAGTAGTCGTTTCTAACACCAACCCGGCCTTGATGGGACAGAGAGTGACGTGAGTGACACCCGCCCGGAAGCCCGGCGGACGCCATAGGGCCCGCCAGGACCGGGCATCCGCCCGAACGGGCAAGCGGAGCGGCCCGTTCGTACAGTGGATCCTGCCCTTTCGCCCATGCCTGACACCTCGTCAATCATGGTGCCCGGACGCCGGATCACCGACCGGCCGGTCGGTCGGAAACGGGCGAACAGCCCGTCCAGGTGCCGGTCGACGGCCGTCGGCCCAGCCGGGGGCACCGACTGGCTGTAGCGCTCGGTGAGCGACCGCAGTTCGATCACCGGCCGGTCGCCGTCCCGGTCCCGGCCCCGTCCGTCGGCATCGCCCACGTCCGGTGTGCCCGGGTCCGGTGTGCCCGAGTCCGGTGGGCCCGAGTCCGGTGGGCCCGAGTCAGCCCTTGACCACGCCCAGCGGCACCAGGCGGGCGACCGGCCGGGCCAGCCCGGCGGCCTCGGTGGCCGCGGCCACCGCATCGACGTCCTTGTACGCCTGGGGAGTCTCCTCCGCCAGCGCCCGCCAGGAGGCCGGCCGCACCGCGATGCCGCGCGCCTCCAGTTCGCCGCGCAACTGCTCGCCGCGCACCGTCCGCAGCGCCTGGTGGCGGCTCCACACCCGCCCGGCCCCGTGGCAGGCGGAGCCGAAGGCCTCGTTGCCGGGCAGCCCGACCATGACGTACGAGGCGGTGCCCATCGTCCCCGGCACCAGCACCGGCTGGCCGGCCCGCAGGAGGTCGGCGGGCAGGCCTGGGTCGCCGGGCGGCAGCGCCCTGGTGGCGCCCTTGCGGTGGACGCACAGCCGTCGCGGCACACCGTCCACGTCGTGGGTCTCCAGCTTGGCGAGGTTGTGCGACACGTCGTACACCAGCTCCAGGCCGACCCCGAGGGCGGTGGCGAAGGCGCGGCGGGCCGCCTCGGAGAGCAGCTGCCGGTTGGCCCGCCCGTAGTTCGCTGCGGCGACCATGGCGCCCAGGTAGGCGCGGCCGCGCGGCGAGTCGACCGGGGTGCAGGCGAGCTGGCGGTCGGGGAGCTCGATCCGGTGGCGCTGCAGGTCGCGGTCCATGGCGTGGACGTGGTCGGTGCAGATCTGGTGGCCGAGGCCGCGCGAGCCGCAGTGGATCATGACGCACACCTGGCCGGGCCGCAGTCCGAACGCCGCCGCCGTCTCCGGGTCGTGCACCCGGTCGACGGCCTGGACCTCCAGGAAGTGGTTGGCCGAGCCGAGGCTGCCGACCTGCTGCAGGCCGCGCTCGACGGCCCGGGTGCTGACCTCGCCCGGGGCCGCGCCGGCCAGGACGCCGCCGTCCTCGCAGCGCTCCAGGTCGCGCGGCACCCCGTGGCCGTGCTCGACGGCGTAGCGGGCGCCGCCGAGCAGCAGGTCGTCCAGTTCCTCCGGTCCGGACAGCCGCCACAGGCCGCCCCGGCCGAGGCCGCGCGGCACGGTGCGGTCGAGCAGGTCCATCAGGCGGGTGATCCGCTCGGGGTCGAGTTCGTCGCGGTCGACGCCCGCACCCAGCAGTCGGACCCCGCAGGAGATGTCGAAGCCGACCCCGCCGGGCGAGATCACCCCGCCCTGGTCGACGTCGGTCGCGGCCACCCCGCCGATCGGGAAGCCGTAGCCCCAGTGCACGTCGGGCATCGCGAAGGAGGCGCGGACGATGCCGGGCAGGGTCGCCACGTTGGCCACCTGCTCCAGCGCCTTGTCCCCGGCGGCCTGCGGCAGCAGCGCGCGGCTGGCGAAGACCACGCCCGGCACGCGCATCGGCGGGCGCGGTTCGATCCGCCAGCGGCAGCGGCCCGCCTCGACCAGTGCGATCTCCACTTCGCTCACCCCGTTCCGCTCGGTGTCGCCCCCGGCCCGCTCAGACGTCCACCGTCACCCGGCAGGTCCAGCCGTCCGGGCCGGCACGCAGGTCCAGGTCGTGCAGCGAGACGGCCTTCGGCACGGCGCCGACCAGGGCCGCGGTGGCGGCGTCCGCCATCCGGAAGCGGACCTCGACCGTCCGGACGCCGTCCAGACCGCGGATCGGGCCGAGCGCCAGCCCGGCGGGGAGTTCGCCGTCGGCGTCCATCCGGTAGACGACCTCCTCCAGGACGCCCGCGAGCAGGTCCGCGTCGCTCACCGCGAGGACGGTGCAGCCGCGCTCGCCGACGATCCGCGCGCCGGAGAGGTCCGCGAAGCCGCCCACGACGGCGTGCACCAGCTCGCCGATGCAGCCCTCGGCCGTCGGCGCCCAGGCCTCCACCCGCAGGTCCGCCGTGTGCGGCACGGTCCGGTGGCCGCTGCCGGCACGCCCCGCGGGTCCGCGACCGTCCACGAACGACGCCTCCCGCCCCCGTTGACGTTTCCCCCTCCAGCCTCGTCCCGCGGGGCACCCGGAGGCAACCCGGGCCGGACCCTAATCGCGGACCGAGGCGAGGTAGGCGGCGGTCAGGTCGGGGGTGGCCAGCCAGGCGGCGTGGTCGCTCGGCTCCGCGTAGGTGTTGGCGAGCCGGCGGGCGACCGTCTCGTGCTCGGCGGCGGCCGCGAACACGCCCTGCACGTGGTCCGGCACGGTGAGCATCGCGGCGGTGAACTCGACCGCGTGTCGGGCGTGTTGCCGCCAGAAGCGCTCTGCGGTGCGGCACATCCAGTCCGCGGTGTAGGGGGCCTCGCCGTGCTCGACGATCGCCCGCAGGTACGCCTGTGCCGCCCGCGCGGCGCTGTTGGCGCCCTGGCCGGCGATCGGGTCGTTCACCACCACCGCGTCGCCGAGGCCGAGCACGTGGACGGCGTCGACGCCGGTGCCCAGCTCCGCCACCGGCCGCCGCACCACCGGGGTGACGGCGCCGGACAGTCCGGCCCCGGCATCGGTCGGCTCGGCGTCCGCCCACAGCTCCGCCTCCCACGGCAGGTGCTCGCACAACAGGGCGCGGATCCGGGCGAGTTGGGCGTCGGGCGCCGGGGTGTCGCGGAACGCGTCCAGCGGCCCGCCGGGCAGCGCCTCCCACAGCAGGATCGCGCACGGGCCGGAGAGGGTCAGGGCCGGTTGCAGGTACAGCTCGCCCAGGCCGGGCAGCGCGTGCATCCGCGCCCGCGGCTCGGTGGCCGGATCCGGCGAGCCCACCCCGTGGACGTACAGGCAGGACAGCGCCCGCTGCGGCCGGTCGAACGGCGAGCGGGCGGCGTCGCGTTCGAAGATCCCGGCCAGTTCGCCGCGCCCGGCCGCGACCACCGTCAGCTCGTGCCGGCGGGCGAGCTCGCGCAGGCCGTCCCGGTCCAGCGAGCGGTACTCGACCCGGCCGCCGCGCTCCTCCAGCAGTTCCAGCCAGCGCGCCAGTTTCAGCCGCTGGTCCACCGACTGGGCGGGCTCGTCGAGCGTCATGGTGAACTCCAGCGCCCGCACCCCGGGCGGCACGGCGAGTACCGACCGCACGGCGCGGACCGCCGGCGCCTCGCCCGCCCACAGGTCCAGCCCGGCCGCCGCCTCGGTCCGCAGCGCCGGTCCGAACATCGCCTGGGTGGACAGCACCCGCCCGCCGCACACCTGCTCGGGGGTGCGCTCGGCGACCAGTGTCACCTGGTAGCCGGCCGCCACCAGCCCCAGCGCGAGTTGCAGGCCGGCCTGGCCCGCTCCGACGACGGCGATCCGGCGCATGGCGGCCTCCAGGGTGGGTGGTCTCGGCTGGCGGTGCCGCCGGCGGCTCGGCTGACGGCCCGTCACGCAGGCACAGTAGCCGAGCCGCCGGGGCACGTCACCGGGGCCGGGCGGGCACAGCCGGTCAGTCCCGGCCTCACCGGCACCGGCCACGCCCCGGCGCGGCCGGCTCAGCCGCGCAGGTGCGCGGTGAGCACCTCGACCACGGCCGCGGCCTGGTCCGCCACGTAGAAGTGCCCGCCGGGGAAGACCCGCAGGTCGAAACCGCCGGTGGTGTGCCGGTCCCACTGGGCGGCCTGGTCGACGGTGGCGTTCTGGTCGGTCTCCCCCACCAGCGCGGTGATCGGCTGCGGCACGGTCGCCTCCGGCGCGCAGCGGTACGTCTCGATGGCGGTGTAGTCGGCCCGCAGCGCCGGCAGGATCAGCTCGCGCAGCGCCGGGATGGTGAGGATCCGCTCGTCCGTCCCGCCGAGGCGCACGATCGTGTCGAGCAGCCCGTCGTCCGGCAGCCGGTAGACGGCGGTCTCCCGGGGCAGCGAGGGCGCGCGGCCCGCCGAGACGAACAGCCGCTCGGGCCCCGGGAGGCCGTCGCGGGCGAAGCAGCGGGCGGTCTCGAAGGCGACGGCCGCGCCCATGCTGTGCCCGAAGAAGGTCAGCGGCCGGTCCGTCCAGTCGCGCAGCTCCCGGTAGAGCTGCTCGGCGAGCTCCAGCACCGAGTCGATCGCCGGTTCGGCGAAGCGGTTCTGACGGCCCGGGTACTGGACGGTGAGCACGTCGGCGTAGGGCGCGAGCGCGTTGGCGTACTCCATGTAGTAGCTGGCGGAGCCGCCCGCGTGGGGGAAGATCACGATCCGGGCGGGGGCGGAGTCGGACGGACTGAAGCGGCGGAACCACGGGTTGTCGACGGCGGCACTGCTGGACATGCGGATGCTGACCTCTCTCCGTGACGGACTCTGCTGCGCCCAGTCTCGCAGGACGCCGACCGACGCGGGTCCGAAACCCGGCGGTTCGACGATCTTGAGGCCTGACAGCGGTGACGGCGATCTGTCAGCGATCTGCCGGTCAGGCCTGTGATCGTGGGGCTGTCGGCGGCGCCGCGGTCTCGAATCACGGGTGGCCCGGCAGCCCCGAATACGCCAGGAGGCCATCAGCATGTCGTCCACAACCCGTAACCGGCCGTGGGACGTTCACCGGCCGCCGACCGCCGCCGGCAGGAGCGTCCTGGTCACCGGGGGCAACGCCGGTATCGGCTACTTCGTCGCCGAGCAGCTCGCCGGGGCCGGTGCCGTGGTCGTGCTCGGCAGCCGGGACGCCGGTCGGGCCGGGGCCGCCATGGCGTCGATCCGCTCCCGCGTCCCCGGCGCCGTGGTGCGCCACCTCCCGCTGGACCTCGCCGACCTGCCCTCCCTGCGGGCCGCCGTGGACGGACTCGCCCTCGACCACCTCGACGCGGTCGTCCACAACGCCGGGGTCGCGCTGGACGATCCGCCGCGCCGGGAGACCGGGGCCGGGCACGAGCTGATGTTCGCGACCAACCACCTCGGGCACGTCGCGCTCACCCGTTGGCTGGCCCCCCTGCTCGCGGCCGCACCGGCGGGCCGCATCGTGACGGTCGGCAGCTTCGCGGCCCGCTCGGAGCGACTGGACCTCGCCGACCTCCAGTCGGCCGTGGACTACCGGCCCAAACGCGCCTACGGCCGCTCGAAACTGGCGCAGATGACCTTCGGCCTCGAACTCGACCGGCGCCTCCGCGCCGCCGGCAGCACCGTGCTCAGCCTGCTGGCGCACCCGGGCGGCGCACTCGACTCGCTCACCCCGCCCCGCCCGCCGGTCCACACGCGGACCGTCGGCGAAGGACTGCGCGGCCTGCCGGCCGGGCTCCTCCTCCAGGGCAAGGACCACGGCGCGTGGCCGATCGTCCGGGCCGTCCTCGACCCGCAGGCGCAGGGAGGCCAGCTCTGGGGGCCCCGGGTCTTCGGCCTGCGCGGCGCCCCCCGCCTCGAACCCGCCCAGCCCCACCTGACCGACCACACCGTCGCCGGCCACCTCTGGGACGCCACCTGCCGACTCGCCGCCGTGGACCCCAGCCTCGGCCTCCTCTGACCACCATTTCGGCCGGCCGCCGCTCCGGCCTCACCCGTCGGGGAGGTCAGTCCACCCGGGGGTCCGGTTCGGTCACCCAGCCGGCGGCGAGGACCAGCCCGGTGTCGCGGTGGGCGGCGAGGAAGCCGAAGGGCCGGGCGAAGCAGACCTCGACGTACCGGATCCGGTACGGGGGCGGTGGCGGAGCGCCTGTTGCGGCGGCCGAGACGGCGGTCACCGAGGCCGCCCGGAAGCCGCGCGGGCCGAAGGTCGCGGTGGCGGTCTGGGCGGCGCCCTGGACGAACAGCGGCTCGCCGTCCGAGAGCCCGGGCAGTCGGTGCTCGACCGGCGAGAGGGTGCTCGCCGTCGCCAGGCCGAACAGTTCGGGGCGCGCCAGCAGGTCGTGCTCGGCCTTGACCGTGAACCGGGGGACGTGCACACACAGTTCCGGCTGCGGCTCGTGGCTGCGTCGCCAGCCCAGCGTGAGTCCGGGCCCCGCGGATCCGGTGGGCAGGCGGTCCGCGGTGATCCGGCGGCGCGGGTGGGACAGCGCCCCGATCCCCGCGGCCAACACCCGGCCCGCCGGGGCGTCCGGCTCGCCGAGCAGCAGCCGGACGTCGATGTCGCCGTGCCCGAGGACACGCAGCTCGGTGACCGGTCCGGTCGGCGTCTCCAGGACGGCGGCCCGGTCCAGCAGGGAGGTCCACCGCGACAGGTAGGTGACCGGTCCACCCCACTCGTCCCCGAGCTCCGGGCCTGCACCCTCATCGAACGGCCGGATCCAGTCGGTCCGGACGGTGAGCGCGGCGGCCAGCACCAGGCGGGTGTCCGGATCCAGGCCCACCGGCATCGCGTCGATCAGGCCGTCCGTGCACCGCGCGGCCCAGGCGTCGAGCGCCCGCCGGTCCTCCACCGTGTCCCCGCTCAGCCGCCCGTGGACGTCCGTCGGCAGCGCGGCCGACCACTCCGGCCGAAGCCGGAGCCGATCCGCCGACCAGAGCCCGAGCGCCGCACCGACTCCCGGCAACCCCCGCAACAGGCCGAGGAGTTCACCCGCGCACACGGCGGCGGCCTCGGCCCGCATCCCGAGGGCCTCCTCCAACTCCCCTCGGACGGCAGGGCTCCCCGCCGGAGCCAGCAGCCCGAGCAGCGGCCACACCCCGGCCGGCATCAGCACCGTCCCGTGGGCCGCTGGTGCCTGCTCGACCCATCGTGCGCCCAGCCCGTTGACCGCCCGTACCGCTTCGGCCCGGCCCATCCGCCCCCCTCGCGATCGACGTTTCGCGCGCCGAGCGTAGGGCCTGGGCGATGCGGGGTGCGAGGGGATTTCACCGCGCCCGGCGCAGGGTCAGGTGCTCGTCGGGCGCGGGCTCGTGGACGCGGACGACGCGGGCGTCGGCGCCACGCCGCGCTCCTGCCGCCACCACGGCAGGAGCGACGCCGGGGGCCTCACCGGGCCGGGCCGAAGTGGACGGTTGTGGCGCGGGAGCGGGAGGCGGTGTCGAGGAGCAGGACGGACGCCGCTTCCGGGGCCGGGGTCGGCGTGCCGGAGCGCGTGTGGCGGGTGAAGGCGGCGAGCAGCTGGTCCAGGCCCCGGCGGTGGCGGGCGAAGACCCGGGTGGAGGCGTGGCGGCCCCGGGCGCGCTGGCCGTCCAGCGCGGTGGCGGCACCGACGTCGAGCAGCACCAGGTGCAGTTGCCGGCCCTGCCGGGCGGCCTCGCGGGCGAGCCAGCGGCGCATCCAGGCGCGGCTGCCGCAGTCGTGCACCAGCAGTGGCCCGCCGCGCCGCACGGAGGAGCGCAGCAGCCGGACGTGCTCCAGCCGGGCCCAGGGCCGGTAGACCGCGTACGGCAGGCGCGCGGGCATGACCGCCTCGCAGGCCTCGTGCACGGCGCGCGGGTCGACGGTCGGCACCGCCCCCGCCCCGGACCAGCGCCGCAGCAGCGTGCTCTTGCCCGCGCCCGGCAGGCCCGACACGACCACGACGGCGTCGGGCGGGTAGCCCACGGTGAACGCCGCCCCCGCGACGCCCCGCAGGTCGAGGACGCCGTGCGGGCGCTCCTCGGCCCCCGGCCCGCCCGGCGCCTCGGCCGTGCCCGTGCCCGTGCTGGTACTGGTGCTGGTGCTGGTGCCCGTGCTGGTGCCCACGTGTCCCCCGTCCCTGTCCGACGGGGAACCCTAACAACTCCCGGCCGCGGATACGGCACTCCGGTCCGGTCGCGGCGGGACGCCCCGGCAGCGGCCCCTGCACCCGGGATCCCCGCACCACTGCGCCACCGCACCCGCCCTAAGCTGACGTCCCATCAGACAGGAGGCCGCAGCATGGCGGAGTCGGGGCCGACGTACACCGGGCTGGTGTTGGCGGGGCTGGAGCGGGATCCGGGGCGGGTGGCGATCCGCTGGGGGGAGGAGGCGCTGACCGCCCGGGAGTGTCTGGACGGGGTGTACCGGACGGCGCGGGCGCTGGCGGGTGCCGGGCTCGGGCGCGGGGACGGGGTGACGGTGCTGGCCGGGAACCGGCCGGAGGCGGTGCTGGTGCGGTTGGCCGCGAACCTGCTGGGCTGCCGGGTCGCGATGCCGCATCCGGACGGCCCGGTCGGGGAGTCGGTGGCGCTGGCCGGGTTCGCCGGGACGTCGGCGCTGGTCTTCGATCCGGACCGCTGCCGGGCCGCCGCCGAGGGGATTGCGCGGGCGCTGCCCTCGGCCGGCCTGTTCGCGCTGGGGCCGTCGGCGCTCGGGGTGGACCTGCCGGCGTCGGCCGCGTCCTGCTCGCCGGAGCCGCTGGCCCCGCGGTTCCGCCCGGAGGACGTGATGGCGGTGCGGTTCACCGGCGGGACGACGGGCCGGCCGAAGGGGGTGCTGCGCCGGTTCGCCCGGCCGCCGCGGCCGGCGCTGCTGTCCGGTTCGACGTTCCTACTCTGTACGGAGCTGTGCCACGGCGGCGGTACGACCGCGGATCTGGCGCTGGCGGCGGGCGGCACGGTGGTGTTGCAGGAGGCCTTCGCCGCCGAGGCGGTGCTGGCGGCGATCGAGCGGTTCCGGGTCTCCCGGGTGTACCTGCCGCCGCACCTGCTCTACCGCGTGCTGGACCATCCGCTGCTGCGCGCGGCCGACACCGGCAGCCTGCGCCGCGTCACGTACACCGGCTGTCCGCCGTCGCCGCGCCGGTTGGCGGAGGCTACGCGGCGGCTGGGCCGGGTGCTGCACCAGACGTACAGCCTGACGGAGTGCGGGCCGGTGACCAGGCTGGGCCCGGACGAGCACCTGGACCCGCGACTGCTGGCGACGGCCGGGCGCCCGTTCCCGGACACCGAGGTGCGGATCGTGGACGAGGACGGGACGGTGCTGCCGGCGGGCCGGACCGGGGAGATCTGCGTCCGCACCCCGACGGCGATGGTCGGCTACTGGCGCGACCCCGAGCTGACCGCCCGGGTGCTGCGGGACGGCTGGCTGCACACCGGCGATCTGGGCAGCCTGGACGCGGCCGGCTATCTGACGGTGGCCGGGCGCCGCCCGATGGCGATCGTGGACGGGCACAACGTCTTCCCCCGGGACGTCGAGGAGCCGCTGCGCGCGCACCCGGAGGTGCGGGAGGCGGTGATGTTCGCGACGGCCGGTCCGGACCGGCTGGAACGGGTGCACGCGGCCGTGGTCACCGGGCCGGGATCGCGGGCGACGGCGGAGGAACTGCGCCGCTGGGCCCGGGAGCGGGTCGGGCCGCGGTGCGCGCCGGACTCCGTCCTGGTGCTGCCGGGGATCCCGCTGACCGGGGCGGGGAAGCCGGACCTCGACGCGCTGCGGGCGTTGGCCACGTCCTCGGAGGGCCGGGCCGTCACCCCCGCAGGGGCGCGCGAGGGAGTGTGACGCGCCCTACCGATGCTTCGAGCGCCCGCGCGGGCGACCTCTCGCGCGGCGGACGACGGGAAGAACCGCCTGTGGACACTCGACCGTGCGGACCGAACTGCCGATACAACCCCGGCGGCGTTCCTCCGCACCGTCCCCAGGAGGCACTTCCTTGACCTGGCTTCGCGTCCTGACCGCACTCGGAATCCTCGCCGTCGCGGCCAGTGCAGTGCTCGTCTTCGCCCTCTGCACCGCCACCGCCCGGGGCGAGCGCGCCGGTGAGGACGCACCCGACCTGCGCACGGACGCCGAAGGCAGCGGGCTCTTCCAGCGGATGGGCGGCGACAGCTGACGGACCCGCCGGCCGCCGCCCCTCCCCCACGTCAGTGCCCGGCGATGTCGTCCGGACGGACCTCGATGTGGTCGGCCGCGAGGTCGACCGCCACCCGGTGCTCCATCCCGAGCGCCTCCAGGAACTTGACCGGCAGCTGCACCCGCCCGGTGCGGTCCAGCATCACGTACTCGCGCTCGTTGACCGACTCCTCGCCGTGCTCGTCCGTGACGGTGCGGCGCAGCACCTCGCTGCTGGTCCGGCCGTCCCGGATGGCGACCGTGCGGCGCACCTCGCCCGCGACCATCGGGTCGTGGGTGACGATGACGACGGTGGCGCCGAGTTCGCGGTTGACGGTGCGGAAGGACTCGAAGATCACCCCCGCGGTCTCGGAGTCCAGTTCGCCGGTGGGCTCGTCGGCGAGCAGCACCGGCGGGTTGTTGGCCATCGCCACCGCGATCGCGACCCGCTGCTGCTGGCCGCCGGAGAGCTCGTTGGGGCGGCGGTGGGCGAGGTCGCCGATCTCCAGCGCCTCCATCAGCTCGGCCACCCGGTCGGCCTGCTGCTTGGCCCGCCCGGCCCCGGCCCGGCGCCCGCGCAGCTGCATCGGCAGGGCGATGTTCTCGGCGGCGGTGAGGAAGGGCAGCAGGTTGCGGGCGGTCTGCTGCCAGATGAAGCCGACCACCTCGCGCCGGTAGCGCAGCCGCTCCCGGGCGGACATCTCCAGCAGGTCGCAGCCGGCGACGGTGGCGCTTCCGGCGGTCGGCACGTCGAGCCCGGCCAGGATGGTCAGCAGGGTGGACTTGCCGCTGCCGGAGGCCCCGACCAGGGCGACCAGGTCGCCCTGCTGGATGGTCAGCTCCAATCCCTGCAACGCCTGGACCTCGACGCCCTCGGCGCTGAAGATCCGCACCAGCCGGTCGCAGACGATGGCCGCGCCCTCGCCGTACGCCTTGGGCGAGGCGGCGGCGAGGGCCCGCTGCCGGAGCTCCTGCAAGCTGGGGGCCTCGGCGACCGGCTGCTCCTGGGGAGTGGTCTTCACCGCTCGTCTCCTGTCTCGACTGTCCTAGAGGTCCTGGCGGTCCTGAAGGTCCTGACGGTCCTGACGGTCCTGAATATCTCGACGACCTTG
The DNA here is from genome assembly GCF_040687675.1 of Kitasatospora sp. NPDC056731. NCBI lineage: Bacteria > Bacillati > Actinomycetota > Actinomycetes > Kitasatosporales > Streptomycetaceae > Kitasatospora > Kitasatospora sp. NPDC056731. The sequence continues at coordinate 113,469 of NZ_JBFBNR010000018.1, read as the reverse complement.
ACGGTCCCCACTGTTCCGGCGGCCGGCGCCGGTGTCACGGCCCGTACCGCTCCTCCCGCCCTCACCGCTGGTCCCCCGCCCGCAGTTCGGTGGCGATCTGGCGCCGGCCGGAGACGGCCGTCTCCAGGACCACCCCGAGGCAGACCACCAGCGCCAGGCCCGCCGTGGGCAGCAGCACCGGCAGCAGGACGGGGGCCAGCGCGTCGCCGACGTTGGCGCCGACCAGCGCCGACAGGTCGAAGGCCGGGCCGAGCAGTCCGACCGCCGCCAGCGCGACCAGCCCGCCGCCGACGGCCGCCACCAGGGTCTGCGGCAGCGTCTCGGCGATGATCAGCGCCAGCCCCTGCCGGGGCCGCAGGCCCATGGTGCGCAGTCGGGCCAGCAGGGCCGTGCGCTCGGGGGCGGCCCGCACCAGGGTCAGCAGGACGGCGAGCAGGGCGAACCCGGCGCCGGCCGCACCCGAGTACCAGAACAGGCGTTCCGCGGAGCGCTGCAGCGGGTCGGCGGCGAGCGTGGCGGCCACCTCGTGGCTGCTGCGGACCGTGTACCCGGGGGGCAGCCCGTAGGCGCCCTTGCCGGCGGCCACGGCCTCGTCCCGGATCAGCTTGGCGAGGCCCGTGGCGGTGGTCAGGCCCTGGTCCAGCAGCAGGTTCCTGACCTGGCCGGCGTCGACGTCGCCGACGGAGAGCCACTTGTTGGTCCGCTTGAGCTCCGGAAGGCGCTCGGAGGCGGGCCCGACGGGCACGACCATGAACGGCTTGCCCGGGTCGGGCAGGGCGGGGGTGCCGGTGACGATCCCGGCGACGGTGGCGCGCAGTTCGCCCCCGTTCGGGGTGCGCAGCCGGGCCGGGCCGTCGGTCAGCTGCTTGGACAGGCCGCTGCTGAACAGCGCCGGCACCGGGCTGTCCGGGCCGCCCGGGGTCCCGGCGAGCGCCGCCGGGTCGAACTCGCCCACCCCGAAGGTCCGGGCGATCTCGGCGTAGGCCTTCGGCTCGGCCACCACGAGGATGGCCGCGGTGCGGTCGCCGCCAGTGCCGATGAAGGAGGCCCCGGGCTCGACCCAGACCCCGGTCGCGGCCCGCACGCCCGGCAGTTCGGCGGCGGCCGTGGTGAACGCCTCCGGCAGGGTGGCGTAGACCGGGAGGGAGACGGAGGCGTCGCCGCCGGTGGTGATCCGGGCGGCGCGCAGCCGGACGCTGTCCACGGTGTCGAGCACGGTGGCCCCGAAGCCGGTCGTGGTGACGGCGATCACCAGGGCGAGCAGCGGCAGCGCGGAGGGCCGGCGGCGGCCCGAGCTGTCGCGGGCGGCACGGGCCAGGCCGAGGAAGCCGATCAGGCCGCGGCCGCGCCCGGCGAGGGCGGCCAGCCAGCCGACCACCAGCGGCTGGATCCGGGCCAGCAGCAGGCCGCCGGTGAGGGCGAGCATCAGCGGGGCGGCCACCAGCAGCGGGTCCAGGCTGTTGCCGGGGGCGACGCCGCGGCGGCGGACCTCGGCCACGGCCGCGGCGGTGACGGCCAGGACGGCGAGTTCGCCGACGAGTCGGCGCCAGCCGGCCACGGCCTTCGGCGGGGACAGCAGTACGGCGGCGCGCGCCGGGAAGGCCAGCACGGCGATCAGGGCGACGGCCAGGGCTGTGAGCAGGGCGTTGCCCCACCGGGGGGTGGGCAGCAGCACCAGGGCGAGGGCCGTTCCGAGCAGGGCGGAGGGCAGCACGGTCGCCGCCCCCTCGCCGAGCAGGCGCAGCAGGATGCCGCCGCGCGAGCCGCCGCGGGCCTGGAGCAGCCGGAGCTCGGCGGTGCGCCGGTCGGCGGTGAGGGCCGCCGCGAGGCACAGCACCACGACGGCCACCCCGGCCACTCCGGCCGGTCCGATCGCGGCCAGCGGGGCCGCGGCGTCGTAGCGGGCGGTGGCCCGGGTGAAGATGTCGGGCAGGAGCGAGGTGACGTGCAGGTCCGGGCGCTTGGTCACGTCGGCGAGGGTGGTGGCGCCGCGCCCGACCAGGAAGGAGCCGACGGTGGCGCGGGTCTCGGCCAGCTGGTCGGCGCGCAGGGCGGCGGAGTCGACGGGCAGCCGCCAGAAGTTCACGCCGCCGTTGCCCCAGAGGATCAGCTGGTGCAGGCCGCTGTCGGTGACGAAACCGGTGGTCGCCCAGTGGAGCTCCGCGCCCTGGCCCTCCAGGCAGGCGCGGGCGGGACAGCCCACGTCGTCCCAGGTCGGGTCGGTGGGGTTGTTGACGCGGTAGAAGCCGACCACGGTGGACCGGGTCCGGCCGGTCAGGTCGCTGCCGTTGTCGACGACGTCACCGAGCTTGACGCCGATGGTCTCGGCGGCCTTCTGGCTGATGATCATCGGCAGGGGTGCGCCCTCGGCCGCAGGGCCCGGCCAGACGCCGTCGGTGAGGGTCACGAGCTCCTTGAGCCCGTGCAGGTACAGCAGGCCGAGCACCGGCGGATGGTCGGAGACACGGGCGTAGCCCTCGTTGAACATCTTGCGCGGGGACTTGGCCCGGCTGCCGTAGAGCTGGCTGGTCTCGGTGAGCGGCAAGTTCCGGCCGATCTCCGCGGTCAGCTTCTGCTGCACGTCGTCGAGGGCGGAGGCCGGGTCGCTCAGGTTCGGCTCGGAGGTGGCCTGCAGGCTGGTCGCGTTGACGCCCTTCTGGTGCACGAAGTCCCGCAGGGCGCTGTCCGCGCTCCGGTCGACGACGCGGGGGAAGGCCGCCGCCATGAACACGGTGACGAAGGCGAGCGCCGCCATGAGCAGGGTGGCCAGCGGCGTCGCGCGGAGCCGGGTGCGGACCCAGGGCGCGGGGCCGTGGGCGGGCGCGGGCTCGGGCTCGGGCTCGGGCGAAGGGGTGGGCACGGTGGTGCCGGCCTTGGTGGTCACATCTCCTCCACGTGGCGCAGCCGGGCGGCCACGTCTCGACGGCGGCGTCCGATCAGGAAGGCCGAGAGCAGGGGAACGACGGCGATCGCGGCCGTGAGCAGCAGGGCCTGGCCGAACGGCAGCTCGATCAGCGCCCCGGGCGTCGGGCGGCGGGCGGCCGGCGTCAGCACGACGAACGGCACGATCAGGTGGACGAGCAGCGTGCCGAGGCCCAGCCCGACGGCCCCGCCGAGGGCGACCAGGAGGGCCTGTTCGGCGGCCATGGTGCGGGTCACCTGCTTGCGGCGGGCGCCCAGGGCGAGCAGCAGGGCGGAGTCCCGGGAGCGTTCGCGGGCGGAGGCGGCCACGGCGGCGCCGAAGCCGATCGCGGCGAGCACCCCGGTGACGACCGCGATGACCATGAGCGCGCTCTGCGGGGCGGCGCCGACCGGGTCGCTGAGGAGGGCCTCGGCGGTCTCCTCGTAGAGCTGGACGTCCTGGGCGCCGGGGGCGGCGCGCAGGGCGGCGGCGGCCTCCGCGGGGGTCCGGTCGCCGGGGCCGGTGGCGGGCAGCCACCACTCGGCGCGGTTGGGCAGTTCGCCGCCCTGTGCGGCCAGCAGCCGGGCCGTGGTGGAGAGGTCGACCATGAGCGCGTTGGGGCCGGCCGCCGGCAGGGCATCGACCACGGCGGTGATCTTGACCGGCAGGACGATCCCGGAGAACGGCACCTGGATGGTGTCGCCGACGGAGCCGCCGACGACCTTCAGGTAGTCGCGGGTGGCGATCCCGGACACGGTGTCCGGCACGCTCGTCCCGGTCGGCTGGAGCACGGCGCGGACCATGTCGCCGAGGCCGTTGGCGAAGCGGTAGCGGATGGTGAACAAGCGGTCGGCGCCGGTCGGTTCGGATCCGAGGACGGCGGCCGGCCCGGGCACCACGTCGCCGACGGCCCGGACGGGGGGCGCCGTCGCCGTCCAGCCGAAGCCGGCCGGCACCTGGACGGCGGTCGCGGGGCCGTCGGCGCTGTCGGAGACGGACAGCCGGTGGACGGTCAGCTCGCCGTTGGACCGGTCGCCGAAGGCGACGATCACGCCGACCACGGTCAACGGCGCGGCGGCCGAGCCGAGCGGGGCGTCGACCAGCGTGGTCAGCGAGGCCGAGACCTTGGCGTCACCGGTCAGCGGGAGCGTGCCCAGCGAGACCTTGTGGATCATGCCGAAGCGGTCGCGCAGCAGCAACCTGGCCTCCGGGTGAAGCGACGGACGGGTACTGCCGCCGGGCGTCCCGGCCTGCTGCTCCGGCTGCTGGACGGTGACCTCCGCGTCGATCCGCAGCGGGTGGCCGGGCAGTTCCAGGCCGGCCGGCGGCCCGGTGGGGGCGGGCTGGGCGAGCGACCCGAACAGGTCCTCGCGGGTGCGCCCGCCGAGCAGGTCGGCGCGGACCGGGACGCGCTCGGCGAAGGCGGAGGTGTCCACGGCGAGCAGTTGGCCCTTGCCGTTGGGCAGGGACTGGTCCTCGCGCACCACCGGGACGATCCGGTCACCGCCGGGCAGCGCGCCGTAGCGGCCGCCCTGGCCCATCAGGGCGTTGTGCGAGGCGGAGATCCGCAGGCCGCCGAGCGTGTTGAAGGCGGCCTGGTCACGCTGGGAGGCGGTCCAGGTGGCGTGCTGGCCGAGCGCCAGCACGCCGGTGGCCACGGCCATCACGAGCAGCAGCACGGGGCCGGTGGCGCGGGCGGGCCGACGGGCCAGCTGCCAGCCCACCAGGGCCGGGCCGAGGCCGCGGCCGCGGGCGGCCACCCGGGCGCCGAGCCGGGCGGCGAGCGGCAGCAGGCGCAGCACCACCAGGGTGCCGGCGCAGAGCGCCAGGGTCGGGGTGGCGACCAGCAGCAGGTCCACGCCGAGCCGGCCGGAGGAGTCGGTGGACAGCCCACCGCCGTACTGGCTGAGCTGCTGGTAGGCGAGCACGGCCAGGGCGAGCACGACGAGGTCGCCGCCGTTGCGCGCGACGCCGGAGACCAGGGCCTGGCGGCGGCCGGAGCGACTGCGCAGGGCGGCTCCGGCCCCGCTCAGAAGGCTGGGCAGGCTGGCCAGCAGGACGCAGGCGAAGGCGCAGAGCACGGCGATCGGCCAGAGCGACCAGCTGATGCCGGTGTCCAGGGGCACCTGGTGGTCGCTCCCGAAGCCGGCCAGGGCGCGGACCAGGAACGGAGTCAGCAGGGGGGCCAGCAGCGCGGCGGGCAGGGCGAGCAGCAGCGACTCCGTCGCGGTGAAGAAGCCGAGCCGGGCGCCGGAGGCGCCGCGGGCGGCGAGCAGCTCGTTCTCGGCCGTCTGCCGGGTCGCGATCAGGTTGACGACCAGCAGCAGCGCCGCGACGGCGAGCACGGCCAGCTGGAGGGCGCCGATCAGCAGGGTGGTCCGGGCGACCATCATGCTGGAGGACAACTCGCGCAGGATGTCGGGCAGTTCGGTCCTTGAGCCGATGCTGGCGCGGGACTGCAGGTCATCGGCGAGGCCCTGGGCGCGGTCGCCCATGGCCTCCGCCGAGGACTGGCCGATGCCCGTGAAGTCGGCGTCGAGCAGCCAGCTGCGGCTGCTCTGCACCAATCCGGCGGTGGTGAAGGCGCTCTGGTCGACCAGCATCGGGCCGTAGGTGGTGAAGCCGCTGACCTCCACCTCGTGACCGCGGACCGGGTCGATGCGCCAGTACGCGTCGGCCGGGTCGACGGCCCGGTAGACGCCGGTGACGCGGACAGTCAGCGGCTTGCCGTCGAGGCGGTCCGCCAGCTGCACATCGGCGGGCAGGGCCTGGTCGGTGAGGCCGAGCCGGGCCAGCATGGTCTGCGGGACGGCGACCTGCGGGGCGGCGGTCCGGACCGGGCCGGAGGCCGCGGCGGGCCACGCGCCGGCGAGCAGGTGGGTCCGGTCGCGGTCGAGGTCGGCGAGGACCGTCAGGTCGGGCTGGGCCCCGACTCCGGGGACCGCGGACCCGGGGGCGCCGCTGGTGCTGGTGGCGCCGCTGGTCCCGGTAGTACCGCTGGTCCTGGTAGTGCCGGTAGTACCGGCGCCGTCCGGCAAGCCGTAGGAGCGGCTGCGCAGCAGGCTGTCGGTGCGCACGGGCAGGTCTCCGAAGAGCCTGCCGCGGTAGGCGGCGAGCTCCGCCTCGTCCTTCGCACGCTGGTCGAGCCCGTGTTCGGCGGTCACCACGACCGTGGTCCGGGCGTGGCCTGTCCCCTGGAGCGCCTGCCGCAGACCGGCCTCGCCGACACTGCGGTTGAACGCCACCAGCGCGGTCAGCACGGCCGTGGTGATCAGCACTGCGAGCAGCACGGCGGCAGCCAGCGGCAGTCGCCCACGCAGTCGGCGCACGACGAAGCCGAGCATCAAGTTCCTCCCCGGTCTTTACGTCCCCAGGTTGCGTCCCAGCCCGGTCCATCGATCCGATTTGGTCACAACTCGGCTACGAACAGACACACTTAGGGCACATCGACGCAATGATCACCGGCATTTGATCACCGGATAGCGGACGACTCTGTCAGATTCGATCCAGGAACGGAAGGGACTTGCGCTAACAAGTAAGTAATGAGCAAATTCCTTGCATTGGCGACTCCCCCACTTCGGGCGCCCGCCAGAATGCCATGAACATTTCACAACTAAGGCTCCACAGCACGCCTTTGGGAACGCCGACCCGCACCCCGGAAATCGCCGCCCGAAACCGTGAACCCGTGGCGCCGCCCGTCCGTAGACACTGGGTAGACACACACAGGGGGAAGCCTCAATGACGCAGCCTCAGGCCACCGCCACCACCAACACCCCGATGGTGGCCGTGACCGACCTCCGGCGCAGCTTCGGCACCGGCGAGCGGACCGTGCACGCGCTGCGCGGCGTCTCCTTCACCGTCGGCCGCGGCGAACTCGCCGCGCTCAAGGGCCGGTCCGGCTCCGGCAAGACCACCCTGCTCAACCTCGTCGGCGGCCTGGACGCCCCGACCGCCGGCAGCATCGCCCTGGACGGCACCGACCTCGCCGCGCTGAACGAGGACGGCCGGCTCGCCCTGCGGCGGGAGCGAATCGGCTTCGTCTTCCAGTCCTTCGGGCTGATCCCGATGCTCACCGCCGCCGAGAACGTCGGCGTGCCGATGCGGCTGCGCAAGGTCTCGGCCGCCGAACGCGAGGAGCGCGCGCACACCCTGTTGGCCCTGGTCGGCCTCGCCGACCAGGCCAACCAGCGACCCGGCGAGCTCTCCGGCGGCCAGCAGCAGCGCGTCGCCATCGCCCGCGCGCTGGCCAACGAGCCCGGCCTGATCATCGCCGACGAGCCGACCGGCCAGCTGGACTCGGAGACCGGCCGCTCGATCATGCAGCTGCTGCGCGCCGTCGTCCGCAGCGAGGGCGTCACCGTGGTGGTCGCCACCCACGACCCGACGCTGATGGAGCTCGCCGACCGGGTGATCGAGCTGCGTGACGGGCGGATCGTCGAAGAGGCGGCGAAGCCGGCCGCGTAGGGGTGGCCCGTCCGGTCCGTCCGTCCGGGCGGGCCGGACGGTCGAGCGGGCCGACGCACCCCGGGCGCGGCCGGTGGTGGAACCGGACGCGCTCCGCGAGCCCGTTCAGGGCGCCTTGAGCACCGTCTCGCAGGCTCGGCACCGCCGGGTGCGCTGGGACGGCGGGTACCAGGGCTCGCCGGGCCCGGCCGGGCGGTAGGGCTCCCGTTCGAGGTCCGCCGTGTCGAGGCCGCAGTAGGTCACCGGCCCCGGATCCTCCGGCACGTCCGGATCCGGCGGCGCCGCGTGCACCCAGCGAATCCGCGCGCCCACGTCGACCTCGCCCGCGTCCAGCACCTCCGTGGACGACTCCAGCTCGACCAGCACGACCACTCCGCTCATACCTCGACCCTGCGCCCCTGCGGCGGCTCGCGCATCCGGTGGCGGGCCCCCTCCCGGTCAGGCCCCGGGGAGGGTGATCGACTGAGCGTGGTGGAACACCCCCGCGCCGTCCCAGTACGCCTTGGTGCGCTGCAACCGCGGGTAGTTCCCCTTGTAGTAGAGCCGCTGGTAGGCCGGGTCCGGCTGGTCGGCCGTGCCCAGGTCGACGTCCGGGTAGTTGACGTAGGCGCCGTCCGTCGCGGTGTCGATCTCCGGGACACCACCGGTCTCCCGGTAGACGTCCCGGTAGAGCCCGCCGAGGTACGCCAGGTGGTCGGCGTCCTGGGCCTCGTCGGTCCAGTACGTCTGGTACTGGAGCTTCATGATCGAGTCGCGCTGGGGGACGGCGGTCTCCTCGGGCCCGCGGGTGTTGATCCGGCAGCCGTAGGAGTCGATCTGCACCAGCGTCTTCGTGAGATCCACGCCCTCGACGTCCCGCACCAGCCAGTCCCAGAAGGTGGCGATCTGGGCCCGGCTGAACGGCTCGCGGTGGTAGGCCGACTTGTACTTGCCGCGCTGGTTGTCGCCCGACGGGTTGAGCGTCATGGTGGCCTGGAACCAGGGCAGTTGGCGACGCTTCTCCGGGTAGGGCAGGAACAGCCCGCCGGCGCTGTGGGTCTGGACCACCGAACGCGTCGCCATCCCGCGCTCGACGGCCGCCAGGAACGCGTCGAGCGGCGCCGGGTCGTCACCGTCCCACTGGCTCACCAGGACGACGTTCCCGTTGGAGCGGTGGGTGAGCTTGAGGATCGCGAACAGGCCCTGGTAGGTCGGCTCCTGCGGGCCGCTGTGCTCGGCCATGAAGGCGCCGAAGTTGCGCACCAGGGTCTCGAAGTCGCCGGGCCGCTTCACCAGTTCGCCCCAGGGCCAGGCGACGCTGCTGAGCCAGACCCGGGGCGGCGGCTTCGGCACGCCGACCGCGAAGTGGTAGCGCAGCACCACCCCGAAGTTCCCGCCGCCGCCCCCGGTGTGGGCCCAGAAGAGGTCCGCCTCCGGGGAGCCCTCGCCGTCGTCGCGGTGCGCCCTGGTCACCACGGCGGTTCCGCCCCGCACGGTGACCACGTCGACCTGGACCAGGTGGTCCACGGTGAGCCCGTGCCGCCGCGAGAGCAGGCCGAACCCGCCGCCGCAGATGTGCCCGCCCGCGCCGACCGAGTAGCAGGACCCGGCCGGCAGCGTCACCGCGTACGCGCGGAAGAGCGTGGTGTAGACGTCCCAGTTGGTGGCCCCGCCCTCCACGCAGTACGTCGGGTGGCCGAACTTGTCCGTGGCGGCGGCGACACCCCGCATCATGCCGAGGTCGAGGATGACGCCCCCGTCGTTGTCGACGAAGCCCTCGTAACAGTGCCCGCCGCCGCGGACGGTCGGCCGCAGCCCGTGGTCCAGCGCCCGGTTCAACTCGCCCACGGCGTCCGCCTCGTCGACCACCAGGCGGATGTAGGCGGGGTTGCTGCGCCAGCGCTGGTTGAAGCCCTGGCCGAGCGTCCGGTAGCGGGGATCGCCCGGCCGGACCGACCGCCCCTCCGGCGGCTCCCGGTGCGCACCGGCCGCGGCCACCGTACCCGTCGAGCCGGCGGACACCCCGGCCGCCGCCGCACCGGCGGTGCCCAGGAATCCCCGTCGGGAGAATGCGCCCTCCATGGCCCGACCTCACTTTCTCGGCGATGAGAGAAGCTGGCGGCGGCACGCTAACACAGGTATTCGAGGGTGGGAATCCTTTAACGAACTAGTGTGACAGTACGTCCTTTTCGGCGAATCAGCGCAGGTCCCGGACCGGTGCGGGCCCGGCGGCCGATTGTCAGTGGTATCGGCTACGGTCCCCGACATCCGAGAAGAATCCGAGAAGAACTCGTTTCCGAGGAGGGCCGGATGGCGATCCACCGTCGCATTCACGCCGCATTTCCCGTTCGCACCGTCATCCGCGCTCACGCCGTCGTCCGCGTTCGCACGGCCATCCGTGTTCACGCCGTCCTCCGGGGGCTCGGCCGGAAAACACGGATGTGGTGGCCGGCGCCGCCGACCACCACATCTGTTCATGCGCACCTCAGGCCCCCGGGGGCCGCCCGGCCAGTCCTGCCGGGCGGGCCCGGCGGGACGTGCAGGCCTTGCGGGCCGGCACCGGCCGGCTGCTCAGCCCCGTCAGGCCGCCGGGAAGATCGCCGCGTCCGGCTTCAGCAGCTGGCCCGGCTTCGGCGCGGTGCCGTCCACCAGGTAGCGGGTGACCAGCGCGTTCAGCGCCTGGCTGCGGCCGACGGCGCAGTGCTCGATCGAGTCCACGCTGACCAGCACGGCGTTGCCCAGCTGCTGCTGCATCCGCTGGGCGAACTTGTACTGGGTGGCCGGGTCGTAGAGGTTGCCGATCACCATGACGGTGTTCGAGGTCTTCTTGTTCCACGGGCCGCTGAAGCGCTCGGCGTCCCGGGCCGGGGCCGGCCAGCTCGCGCAGGCGGGCGCGTCGAAGGCCTGGTAGCGGCCGAAGGTCGGCGACTCCTTCTCCCAGGCCTTGGCGACGTTCGGGAAGACCCGGTCGTTCGACGGGTACGGCTTGTCCTGGCAGTTGACGCCCATGTAGGAGTCGTCGGCGGTGTACTCGGAGTCGACCGGGGCCTCGCGCAGCGCCCGCGGGGCGTTCACCGCGAGGATGTTGGCGTCGTCGTCCGAGACGGTCGCCTTCGGCGCCATCAGGGTGTTCGCGGCCGGCTTCTGGACCAGCTGGTACGTCGCCTGCAGCGACTTGGCCAGCGGCGCCAGCTTGGCCTGCGAGTACAGCGCGCTGGCCACCTCGCTGGTGAAGGTGCTCAGCGTCACCTGGGAGCCGTTCGGCAGGGTGACCGGGCTGGTCCGCAGGTGGTCGCGGAGCTGGTCGAACTTGGCCCGGGTGTCGCCCTCGCCGAAGGCGCAGCGCGGGGCGCCGGCGGCCTGGCAGCGCTTCAGGAACTCGTCCAGGGCCAGCTCGAAGCCGCCCGCCCGCTGACGGTCGTACTCCAGGCCGTCATGCAGGCGCAGGTTCGGGTCGACGTTGCCGTCGACGATGATCGTGCGCACCTTGTTCGGGTACATCCCGGCGTAGGTCGCGCCGATCAGGGTGCCGTAGGAGAACCCGGCGAAGTTGAGCTGGGAGTCGCCGACGGCGCGGCGCATCCGGTCGAGGTCGCGGACCACGTTGATGGTCGACATGTGCTCGATCAGCGGGCCGGCGTTCTTGCTGCACGCGTCGGTGTAGTCCTGGTCCGCGTCCAGCGTCTCGTTGATCTCGGCCTTGGTGACCGGCACGCCGACCATGCGGCCGTTGACCGCGTCGGCGTCCTCCTGCGTCTTGAAGCACTTGAGCGGGTTGCTCCGGGCCACGCCGCGGGGGTCGAAGCCGACCAGGTCGAAGCGCGACTGCACCTCGGTGCCGAATCGGGTGGTGGTCGCCCACAGGTAGCCGCTACCACCCGGGCCGCCCGGGTTGAGGAACAGCGAGCCGATCCGCTTGGACGGGTCGCTCGCCCGCCGGCGCATCATGGCGATGCCGATCTTCTCACCCGACGGGTTGTCATAGTCCAGCGGCACCGGGTACACGGCACAGTCGTAGATGCCTGGGTCCGGCTTGCTCGGGTCGGGGTTACACGGGGTCCAGTTGACAGCGGCGACCTTCGCCTCGGCCGCCGCACCCGGCGCCAGGTCTATCGGCGCCGCCGACGCCGCGACAGCACTACCGGTGACGAGGGCGAGGGCGCAGGTGACCGCTCCGGCCAGCGTGGATATACGGGACAAGGAACCTCCTCAGTACTGAAAGGGCGGCCCCAGCCTGTCAGTCTGAGATCTCCATGTGAAGACCTGGAAGCAGCGTAAATGTTTCGATGGCTTCCATTTTGCGACCGGATTATTCTGTGAATGAACCAACTTGACGGTTGATTGACCTGATGGTTCGTCACCATGGAACCCAGACACCCAGACACCCAGACACCCGGACACCCGGACACCCAGCGCCGCTCGACGGCCGGAGCGCCGCCCGACGGCCGGAGCGCCGCCCGACGGCTGGCAGAGCACCCGCCCGCACACCCGCCCGCCACCGACGCCGGCCGCCCCGCGCAGCGCGGCCGCCTTCGGACGCCGGACATCGAACGCCGGACGGTCGACTTGACCGGGAAACTGATGAGGCGCCATATTACTTTCATGACGCAACGCCCCGACGCCGGCAGCGGCGCCCCCACCCTCGATCAGGCACGCCGCCAGATCGCCCGCTACGGCCTCACGGCCGACCCGCAGGCGATCCTGGTCGCGGCCAGGCTGATGGCGGCGGGTGCCCGGATCGGCCAGGCCGGGGAGGTGCACTTCGCCCGGTTCGGGCTCTCCACCGGCCGCTACCGACTGCTGGCCGACCTGGAGGACCACGGCGGCGAGAAGTCGCCCTCCCAGCTCGCGGCCGGCCTCGGCGTCTCGCGGGCGACCGTGACCGGCCTGGTGGACGGCCTGGAGCGGGAGGGCCTGGTGGTCCGCCGCCCGTCCGCCGAGGACGGCCGCGCCAACGTGGTGGTCCTCACCGCACGCGGCGCACAGCGGCTGCGCGATCTGGCGCCCGAGCACTTCGCCCGGATGCAGGCGCTGGTCGGCGGGCTCTCGGTCGAGGAGCGCGCCACCTTCCTCGACCTCCTGGCCAGGGTGGTCGAGGGCGCCGACGCGCTGACCGCGGACTGACCCGGCCGAGAACGGCGGGCCGCGCAAGGCGGCCCGCCGACTTCACGACCCAATAGTTAGGCACCTAAGCACAAATAGTTAGCCACCTAATCACTTTCACCCCAGCACCTCCGCAGGAGAGGCCCATGAGCAAGAAAGCACCCGGCGCACCGCCCCCCTTCACCCTGTGGCGGGAGGTCCTCGTCGCCTACGCGATGCCCGCCGTGATGGCCGGCATCGGCGGGGCCGTCACGCACCAGCCGCAGCTGATGATCGCCGCGGCCACCACGATCGGCGGCACCTCGGCCGTCGTCGCCACCCTGGTCGGCTCCGCCCTGCGACGCCGGTCCAACCGCTCCCCGGACGGCCGGGCACCGCGCGCCCTGCTGGCCCCCGCACTCGGCCTGGCCGCCGCGGCCGTCGCACTCGCCGTCGGCCTCGCGGCCGCGCACTGGCTGCCGCAGATCCACGGGCTCGCCACCAGCCCCTGGCCCGGCCGCCTTCCGATCGACCTGCCGGTCTCGTCGGCGATCGCGGCCACCGTGATCACCTGGCGCTGGCGCGGCAGCCGCCGGCCCCGATCCCCGCAGCACCGACTCTCCACCCGACCGGAAGGACAGACCTCATGATCGTCGTCATGGGCGCCGGAGGCGCCACCGGCAGTGCCACCCTGCGCAGCCTCGCCGCCCTCGGTGCACCGAGCCGCTCACTCAGCCGCGACCCCGCCCGCCTCGCGGCCGGCCTCGACGACCGGACCCTCGCACTGACCGAGACGCTCCCGGCCGACGCCGCCGACCCGGACTCGCTGCGCGCGGCCTTCCGCGGCGCGCACCAGCTCTTCCTCACCATGGCCAACGGCCCGCACCAGGTCCAGCACGAGCTGGCCGCGATCGACGCGGCGGTCGAGAGCGGCGTGGAGCACATCGTCAAGATCTCCGCACCCGCAGCCGAACCGGACTCCCCCGTGGCCGTCTCGCGCGGCCACCATCTGATCGAGGAGCACCTGCGCGCGTCCGGCGTCACCGCGACGGTGCTGCGGCCGTACGCGTTCATGCAGAAGCTGCTGCTGCTGGCACCCGGCATCGCCGCCGCCGGGGTGGTGCACGGCGCCCTGGGCCAGGCCCGCTGCAACTACGTCGACGCCCGGGACATCGGCGACGCCGCGGCCGGGGTGCTCACCCGCCCGGAGCTCACCGGCGGAACGTATCCGCTCACCGGCGGCCGGGCGTACAGCTACCCGGAGCTCACCGGGCTGCTCGGCGAGTTGCTCGGCCGCCCGGTCCGCTACCTCGACCTGCCCCCGGCCGAGCTGCACGCCCACCTGGTCGAGCGGGCCGGGATGCCGCCCTGGCTGGCCTCCCACGTGGTGGAGATCCAGCAGCTCGCGGTGGTCCGCCAGGAGGCGCCCGACGACACCCTCACCCACCTCACCGGGCACGCCCCGCGCACCCTGGAGGCGTTCCTCCGGGAGCACCTGCACTGCTTCCGCTGACCGTTCGGGCGCCACTCGGGCACCACCCGGGCACCTCTCTGGCGCCACTCGAACACCACTCCGACACCATGGCGGGCCCGGCGGCCGGGCCGGAACCGGGCCGGGAAGCCGGGCCCGCCACCCGAAGGGAGCAGCATTCGCTGTGGCGTGGATCACGATCGAGAATTCGGCCTGACGATCCGTCAATTCGACTGACATCCAGTCACATGACTTCCACGCCTATCCAGTTGTTGACTGACGCAACGTCAGCTCAGGCCATTTCCGGCCTAGTTGGGCCAGGTGTCGGGCCGTACGGCGCCTCGCACCCGGGGCTACCATCAGTCGGGTTGTCCGCTCCGGCCCCGGAGTGGGGTCACCCGGTCAGGCAAGTGCTCCCACCGCCCCGAAGGGCCGGGCATCGGTCGGAACGGGGCGAGGACGAGGAGCGTACGGGCTGCCATGACAGCTGAACCGAGCACGGAGCAGTCCGCCACGCCACCCCGAGCCACACCTCCCCGAGCCACGCCGCCCCACGCCACGCCGCCGCAGGCCCCACCGCCGCACGCCCTCTTCCCGGGCCGTCCGGCCGCCGCACCGCGCACCCTGGTCGACGTCCTGGACGCCGCCGTCCGCGCCCACCCCGACGAACCGGCCCTGGACGACGGGCGCACCGTGCTCGGCTACCGCGCCCTGGCCGCCGAGGTCGAGCAGCTGCGCCGCCGGCTGGCCGCCGCCGGGATCGGCCCCGGCGACCGGGTGGGCGTGCGGGTGCCCTCGGGCACCAACGACCTGTACGTCTCGATCCTCGCGGTGCTCGCCGCCGGCGCCGCCTACGTGCCGGTCGACGCCGAGGACCCGGACGAGCGTGCCCAGCTGGTCTTCGGGGAGGCCGGCGTCGCTGCGGTGCTCGGCGCCGACCGCGCGCTGACCGTCCACCGCGAACGCCCGGTGCCCCACCCCGGCGAGGCGGCCGCGGACCACCGCCCCCGCCCCACCCCGGCCGACGACGCCTGGATCATCTTCACCTCCGGTTCCACCGGCCGCCCCAAGGGCGTGGCCGTCACCCACCGCAACGCCGCCGCCTTCGTCGACGCCGAGGCGACGCTCTTCCTCCAGGACGAGCCGATCGGCCCCGGCGACCGGGTGATGGCCGGCCTGTCGGTGGCCTTCGACGCCTCCTGCGAGGAGATGTGGCTGGCCTGGCGCCACGGCGCCTGCCTGGTGCCCGTCCCCCGCTCCCAGGTGCGCAGCGGCGCCGACCTCGGCCCCTGGCTGGCGGAGCAGGAGATCACCGTGGTCTCCACCGTCCCGACGCTGGCCGCGCTCTGGCCGGCCGAGGCGCTCAACGAGGTGCGGCTGCTGATCTTCGGCGGCGAGGCCTGCCCGCCGGAGCTGGTGCAGCGGCTGGTCACCGAGGGCCGCGAGGTCTGGAACACCTACGGCCCCACCGAGGCCACCGTGGTCGCCTGCGCCGCGCTGCTGACCGGCGACGGCCCGGTCCGGATCGGCCTGCCGCTGGACGGCTGGGACCTCGCCGTGGTCGACGAGGCCGGCGAGCCGGTCGCGGCCGGCGGCACCGGCCAGCTGGTGATCGGCGGGGTCGGCCTGGCCCGCTACCTCGACCCGGAGAAGGACGCCGAGAAGTACGCGCCGCTGGCCTCGCTCGGCTGGGAGCGCGCGTACCGCAGCGGCGACCTGGTCCAGGCCGACCCGGCCGGCCTGCTGTTCCTCGGCCGCACCGACGAGCAGATCAAGCTCGGCGGCCGCCGGATCGAACTCGGCGAGGTCGACGCGGCGCTCCAGGCCCTGCCCGGCGTGGCGGGCGCGGCCGCCGCCGTCCGCACCGCGCGCGGCGGCAACCAGCTGCTGGTCGGCTACCTGGTCGTCCAGGACGGCTTCGACCGCGAGCAGTCCGTCGAGCGGCTGCGCGCCGAGTTGCCAGCCGCCCTGGTGCCGCTGCTCGCGCCGGTCGACACCCTGCCCACCCGCACCTCCGGCAAGGTCGACCGGGCCGCGCTGCCCTGGCCGCTGCCCGAGCTGGAGAACGCCGGGCCGAGCGAGCAGCTGTACGGCACCGAGGCCTGGCTGGCCGAGCAGTGGGCCGAGATCCTCGGTGTGACGGTGAGCGGCCCGCGCGACGACTTCTTCGGCATCGGCGGCGGCAGCCTGGCCGCCGCCCGGCTCACCACGCTGCTGCGCACCCGCTACCCGAACGCCGCCGTGCTGGACGTCTACCAGCACCCGACGCTGCGCAAGCTCGCCCGGCACCTGGAGCGCACCGCCGCCCAGGGCGGCCAGGCCCGCACCGTCGCGCTGGTGCCGACCAGGGCCAAGCTGCTCCAGCTGCTCCTGCTGATCCCGCTGTTCACCGTGGTCGGCCTGCGCTGGACGGTCGCCCTGCTGGCCGCCGGCAACCTGCTCTCCCACCTCGGCGACTACCCGTGGGCGCCCACCGCCTCCTGGTGGGCGGTCGGCGCGGGCGCCCTGGCGCTGTACACCCCGGCGGGCCGGCTGGCGATCGCGGCCGGCGGCGCCCGGCTGCTGCTGCGCGGCCTGCGACCGGGCAGCCATCCGCGCGGCGGCGCCATCCACCTGCGGCTCTGGACCGCCGAGCGGCTCGCCGAGCTCAGCGGCGCCACCGCACTGTCCGGTGCCTGGCTGGTCCGCTACGCCCGGGCGCTGGGTGCCAAGGTCGGGCCCGAGGTGGACCTGCACTCGCTTCCGCCGGTCACCGGGATGCTGAAGCTGGGCCGGGGCTGCGCCGTCGAGGCCGAGGTGGACCTGTGCGGCTACTGGCTGGACGGCGACCGGCTGGAGGTCGGCCAGGTCAAGGTCGGCTCCGGCGCCGTGGTCGGCACCCGCTCGACCCTGCTGCCCGGCGCCCGGGTCGGCAAGCGCGCCCAGGTGCTGCCCGGCTCCAGCGTCACCGGGCAGGTGCCGACCGGCCAGCGCTGGGGCGGCGCGCCCGCCGTCAAGCTGGGCCGCGTCGAGCGGGCGTGGCCCAAGGAGCGCCCGCCGCACCGGGCCTTCTGGGCCGCGCTCTACGGCGCCAGCGGCACGGCGCTCGGCCTGCTCCCGGTGGCGCCCGCGCTGGCCGCGCTCGCGGTCCTCGCCGGTTTCGTCCACCAGGGCGACGACCTCGGCGCGGCGCTCGGCGGCGCGCTGCTCGGCCTGCTGCCCGCCACCCTGGCGTACGGCGCGGTGTACGCGGCACAGCTGGTGGCCGCCGTCCGGTTGCTGAGCCGCGGTCTGGTCCCCGGGGTGCACCCGCTGCACGGCCGGGTCGGCTGGCAGGCGTGGACCGTCACCCAGCTGATGGACCGGGCCCGGGAGGTGCTGTTCCCGCTGTACGCGGGGCTGGTCACGCCGCTGTGGCTGCGGGCGCTCGGGATGAGGGTCGGCCGGGGCGCGGAGGTGTCCACGGTGCTGGCGCTGCCCAGCCTGACCACCGTCGGCGACGGCGCGTTCCTGGCCGACGACACCCTGATCGCGCCGTACGAGCTGGGCGGCGGCTGGGTGCGGCTCGGCGAGGCGAAGGTCGGCGAGCGGGCGTTCCTCGGGAACTCGGGAATGACCGCGCCGGGGCGGGCGGTGCCCAAGCGGGGCCTGGTGGGCGTGCTGTCGGCAACGCCGGAGAAGGCCAAGAAGGGCGGCTCGTACCTGGGCATGCCGCCGATGCGGCTGCCGCGCGCGGCGGACGAGGCCGACCAGAGCCTGACCTACGAGCCGCCGGTCCGGCTGCTCTGGGCGCGCGGACTGGTCGAGCTGGCCCGGCTGCTGCCGGTGCTCGCCTCGGGGGCGCTCGGCATGCTGACCGTCGCGGTGCTGTCCCGGCTGTCCGTCTCCTGGCCGGCGGGCGTGGCCGCGCTGCTCTCGGGCCTGGTGCTGCTGGGCGCCGGCGCGGTGGCCTGCCTGGTCGCGGTGGCGGCGAAGTGGCTGCTGGTCGGCCGGTTCCGGGCGGTGGAGCACCCGCTGTGGAGCAGCTTCGTGTGGCGCAACGAGCTCGCGGACACCTTCGTCGAGGTGCTGGCGGTGCCGTGGCTGGTCGGCGCGGTGCCGGGCACGCCGGTGCTGAACCTCTGGCTGCGGGCGCTCGGCGCGCGGGTCGGCCGCGGCGTCTGGTGCGAGAGCTACTGGCTGCCGGAGGCGGACCTGGTCACCCTCGGGGACGGCGTCACCGTCAACCGGGGCTGCGTGGTGCAGACGCACCTCTTCCACGACCGGATCATGCGGATGGATACTGTGGTCCTCCGCGAGGGCGCCACCCTGGGCCCGGGCGGCATCGTGCTGCCCGGCAGCACGGTGGGCGCGCGCAGCACGCTGGGCCCGGCCTCGCTGGTGATGCGCGCCGAGTCCGTCCCCGCCGACACGCGGTGGCTGGGCAACCCCATCGAGGCGTGGCAGCCCACGCCATGACCACCCGTCCCGGCCCGCAGGAAGTGCCCGCCCCCGTGAAGCCCAAGCACGTCCCGGCGGCCGCCGGCGCCCCCGACCCGTACTTCCCGGCCAGCGGCGACCACCGCTACCGGGTCCACCGCTACGAGCTCGCGCTGGACTACCGGCCCGGGCCGAACCGGCTGGCGGCCTCGGCCCGGCTGAGCGCCGTGGCGGACGCGGCGCTGGCCGAGTTCGCGCTGGACCTGGCCGAGTTCCGGATCGGGCGGGTGCTGGTCGACGGCAAGGCCGCCCGCTACACCCACCGCGCCGGCAAGCTGCGGATCCGCCCGGCCAGGGCGCTGGCGGCGGGGGCGGCGTTCACCGTCGAGGTGCACTACACCGGCAACCCCCGCCCGGTGCGCAGCCCGTGGGGCGGCCTGGGCTGGGAGGAGCTGACCGACGGCTCGCTGGTCGCCAGCCAGCCGATCGGCGCGCCGTCCTGGTTCCCGTGCAACGACCGGCCCGCCGACAAGGCGACGTACCAGATCGCGATCACCACGCCGTCCCCGTTCACCGTGCTGGCGAGCGGCCGGCTGCTGACCCGCACCACCCGGGCGTCCAGCACCACCTGGGTGTACGAGCAGAGCGCGCCGACCTCGCCGTACCTGGTGACGGTGTCGATCGGCCACTACCGGCCGGTGCCGCTGGCGGCCCGCCCGGCCGTGCCGCAGACCGGCTACGTGCCGGAGCGGCTGGTCCCCGCGTTCACCCGGGACTTCGGCCGGCAGCCGGAGATGATGGCGTACTTCGGCGAGGTGTTCGGGCCGTACCCGTTCGGCGAGTACGCGGTGGTCGTCGCGGACGAGGAACTGGACGTTCCGGTGGAGGCGCAGGGCGTCGCCACCTTCGGGACGAACCACCTCGGCGGCGGCTGGCAGCGCGAGCGGCTGATCGCCCACGAGCTGGCGCACCAGTGGTTCGGCAACAGCGTGACGATCGCCGACTGGCGGCACATCTGGCTGAACGAGGGCTTCGCCAAGTACGCCGAGTGGCTGTGGTCCGAGCACGCCGGCGGCCCGGCCGCGGCCACCCACGCCGCCGCCGCGCACGGCCTGCTGGCCGGGCTCCCGCAGGACCTCAGGCTCGCCGACCCGGGCCGCAGGCTGATGTTCGACGACCGGCTGTACCAGCGCGGCGGCCTCGCCGTGCACGCGCTGCGGCGGGCGCTGGGCGAGGACGCCTTCTTCGCGATGCTGCGGGACTGGACGAGCGTCCACCGGCACGGCGTCGTCGGCACCGCCGACCTGCTCGCGCACGCCTCCCGGTACACGACCGCCACGCTGGCGCCGGTCTTCGAGGCCTGGCTGCAGCGGCCCGAACTCCCGCCGCTGCCGGGCTGACCGGACCGGCGGCGACATCGCGGGGCGTTGACGGGGCATTCGCGGCGCGATCGCGGGGCGTTTGCGGAGATAACGGGTGGATCCTTCGGAGCGGCCTGGCTAGGTTGGGTTCGTCTGTCGCCCGTCCGTGTTGACCGGCGGCCCCCGCCTGCGGACCTCGCCGACGGTCTCGCCGGCGGACCTCGTGGCAGACCACACCGACGGGCCTCCCCCGCCGGACCGCGCCGAAGGATTCAGAGGATCAGATGACCGATCAGTCCGACGAACTGCTGCCGACCACCCGCCGCGCCCTGCTGCACCGGATCGCCGTCGCCCAGGCCGAAGGGCGCACGCCCTCCCTGGCCGCCGGAGTGGTCCGGGACGGCCGGCTGGTCTGGAGCGGCGCCCGCAGCATGATCGACGGACACGCGCCGACCCCCGACGTCCAGTACCGGATCGGCTCGCTCACCAAGACCTTCGTCGCCGTGCTGGTGCTGCGGCTGCGCGACGAGGGCCTGCTCGACCTCGCCGACCCACTCGCCCGCCACCTGCCCGGCACCCCGGCCGACGGCGCGACCATCGCGCAACTGCTCGCCCACACCGCCGGACTCGCCGCCGAGACGCCCGGGCCCTGGTGGGAGCGGACCGACGGCTCCCTGCGGCCCGGACTGGACGATCTGCTGGAGCCCGGCGCCGCGATCAAGCACCCGGCCGGGCGCCTCCACCACTACTCCAACCCCGGCTACGCGCTGCTCGGCGCGCTGGTCGAGCGGCTGCGCGGCGAGCCCTGGGGCGAGGTGCTGCAGCGCGAGGTGCTGGCGCCGCTCGGCATGGACCGCACCACCCTGCTGCCCGAGCACCCGCACGCCGGGGGCTTCGCCGTCCACCCGTGGGCCGACGTCATGCTGCTGGAGCCGCTCACCGACACCGGCCTGATGGGCCCGGCCGGCCAACTCTGGTCCACCGTCGCCGACCTGGCCCGCTGGGCGGCCTTCCTCGCCGCCGGGGACGACAAGGTGCTCGCCGCCGACTCGCTCGCCGAGATGCGCCGGCCCGCCACCGGCCCCGACAACACGACCTGGACCACCGGATACGGCCTCGGCCTGCAACTGCGCCGCCACGAAGGCCGGGTGCTGTACGGCCACACCGGCTCGATGCCCGGCTTCACCGGCGCACTGTGGGTCAGCGACGAGGACGGCCTGGCCGCGATCGCCCTGTCCAACGCCACCACCGGCGCCGGCACCACCCAGGTGGCCACCCAGTTGATCACGCTCACCGCCGAGCACGAGCCCCGGCTGCCCGAGCCCTGGCGCCCGCTGCCCGAGGTCGACGAGGAGCTGCTGGCCCTCACCGGCCCCTGGTACTGGGGCACTTCGGCGCAGGCCCTGCGGCTGCGGGCCGACCGCGGCCTCGAACTGACCTCGCTCACCGGCGGAGCCCGCAGCTCCCGCTTCCGCGCCGAGCCGGACGGCACCTGGACGGGACTGGACGACTACTACACGGGCGAGACCCTGCGGGTGGTCCGGGCGGCCGACGGCACGGTCAGCCACCTGGACCTCGGCTCCTTCATCCTCACCCGCGAACCCTACGGCCCCCCACCCGTCATCCCGGGCGACGTCGACCCGAAGGGCTGGCAGGCCTTCTAGGTCCCACCAGGGGCGCGCCCTGCTCGGGGCACGCCGGTCGCACGCAACATCGCACCCGTCCACCGGAGTTCCGGGGGAATCCCGAGGGAGAGAGGCCGGCCCGGGCGCACAGGCGCCCGGGCTGTCCACCCCCGGCGGGCGAGCGCCCGGTGCCCGGCAGGTGACCGGGAGGCGACGGGTGGTCCCATTCAGCAGTTGCACATCTGCGCTCCGCCGCGCCGCAACATGGATGCCAACCGGCTCGGAGAGATATACGGGGACCGGTTCGCGTGCAGGCCCAACGCCTGCGGGCCGGGCCGGTGCCCTGGCGATCCAGGGCGCCGCCGATCGTGCTGCCCTGGAGGGTCCGCCATGACCACCGTCCCCACGTACACTCCGACCGCAGTAGCCCCCACCCAGGACGCCCCCGCCGTCCCCACCCCCCGCCGGCCGCAGGCCCCGGCCGCCTACACCGTCTCCCTCGCCCGCGACGCCGACGACGTGCGCGCCGCCCAGCGGCTGCGCCACCAGGTGTTCGCCGCCGAGCTCGGCGCCGTCCTGCACAGCCCGGTCGCCGGCCTGGACGTCGACCCCTTCGACGAGTACTGCGACCACCTCCTGGTCCGCGAGGGCGAGCACGGCGCCGTCGTCGGCACCTACCGGCTGCTGCGCCCCGAGGCCGCCCGGCGGGCCGGACGGCTCTACTCCGACGGCGAGTTCGAGCTCTCCGCCCTGGCGCCGGTCCGCCCGGGCCTGGTGGAACTCGGCCGCTCCTGCATCCACCCCGACCACCGGGGCAACGGCGCCGTCATCAACCTGATGTGGGGCGGCATCGCCCGCTACCTCTCCGACACCGGCAACACCTGGGTCGGCGGCTGCTGCTCGATCCCCCTGGACGACGGCGGCGCCACCGCGGCCCGGGTCTGGGACACCGTCAGCGCCAAGTACCTGGCCCCCGAGCAGTACCGGGTCACCCCGCGCCGCCGCTGGGACGCCACCGGCGTGCCGCGCGCCGAGCGCGGCGCACTGCCCGCCCTGCTCCGCGGCTACCTGCGGCTCGGCGCCTGGGTCTGCGGCGAGCCCGCGTACGACCCGGACTTCGACTGCGTCGACCTGTACGTGCTGCTGTCCCTGGAGCGCACCGACCCGCGCTACCTGCGGCACTTCCTGTCCGGACTGCCCGCCCGGCCCCTCGGCGCCTCATCATGAGCGTCTGGCTGCCGACGGCCCCCTGCCGGCCCGAGACCTGCCTGGCCGACCCGGCGCCCGCCGTCTCGCACCCCCGGCGGGCGCTGCGGCTGGCGGCCTGCCTGGCGGCGGTGCTGGCGGGCGTGCTGCTCAGCCTGCCCCTGCGCCTCCTCCCGTACGGGACCCGGGAGCGGCTGATCCGGCTCTGGGCGCGCGTCCTGTTGCACACCCTCGGGGTCACCGTCCACCTCGGGACGCCGGGCGGCACGCTCGGCGGCGGGACGCTCGTGGTGGCCAACCACGTGTCCTGGCTGGACATCCCGCTGATCGCGGCGGGCCGCCCGGGCCGCTCACTGGCCAAGACCGAGGTCCGCCGGTGGCCGGTGCTCGGGCCGCTGATCGCCTGGGGCGGCACCGTGTTCCTGGACCGCGACCGGCTGCGCGCGCTGCCCGACACCGTGGCGGCGGTGGCCGAGGTGCTGCGCGCCGGCCAGCCGGTGATCGTCTTCCCGGAGGGGTCCACCTGGTGCGGGCGGGAGAGCGGCCGCTTCCGGCCCGCACTGTTCCAGGCGGCGGTGGAGGCGGGCGCCTTCGTCCAGCCGGTGACGATCCGCTACCGGCTGGCGGACGGACGGCCGACCAGCGTGCCCGCCTTCATCGGCGACGACGGACTGCTCACCTCGCTCGCCCGGGTGGTCGCGGTGCGCGGGCTGGTCGCCGAAGTGACGTTCCTGCCGCCGATTCCGCCGCCCGCGCCGCAGGCCACCCGGGCGGGGGCGCGCCGGGAGCTGGCCCGCACGGCGCAGGCGGCGGTCGAGGGCATCCGCTGACGTGGCGTCGGCACGCGGATCGGTCAGGTCGGTCAGGTCGGTCAGACCGGCCGGGCCTCGGCCAGCGGCTCCGGGCTGGGGCTCGGGTCGGGGCCGGGGTCGGAGCCCGGGTTCGACGCGGAGTCGGGGGCCGATCCCGGGAGGCCGGTGCCGCCCGGGGCGAGCGGGCGGGCCCGGCCCAGCAGGACGGCGACCAGGACGGCGGTGACGGCGAGCGCGGCCGCACCGCAGCGCGCCGCGAGGTGGAGGCCCTCGATGAAGGCGCCGTCCACCGCGTCCTGGACCGGGCCGGGCAGCACGGCGGCCGCGCCGCCACTGCCGCGCCCCGCCCCGGCGGGCGCGTCCGCGATCGGGCCGACGGCGTCCGGCGGCACGCCGAGCCGGTGCAGGGCGGCGGTCAGGCTGCCGGTCATCCGGTTGGTCAGCACGGCGCCGAGCACCGCGATCCCGAGGACGCCGCCCAGCTCGCGCAGGGTGTTGATGCTCGCCGAGGCCATCCCGGTCTGCGCCGGGGCGACCCGTTGGAGCACCGCGATCGACACCGGGGTGAAGGTCATCCCCATCCCGAGGCCCATCGCGAACAGGGTCCACAGGTACTCGACGTAGTGGGCGTGCTCGCCGTAGAGGGACAGCCCGCCGAGGCCTGCCGCACACAGCGCGAGACCGAGCACCAGCGGCAGTCGGGGCCCGTACCGCGAGGTCAGCCCGCCGGAGAGGGGGGCTGCGACGACGATCATCGCGGTCATCGGCAGCCCGGCGTAGCCCGCGTCGGACGGGGACCAGCCGAGCGGGCCCTGCATCAGCAGCGGCAGGAAGAAGAGCGCGCCGAAGATCCCGAAGCTGACCATGAAGCCGCTGAGCAGCGCGCCGCCGAGGGCGCCGTCGCGGAACAGCCGCAGCTCCAGCATCGGTTCGGCGAGCCGCAGTTCGAGCACCAGGAAGGCGGCCAGCAGCACGAGCGCCGCGGCCCCGCAGAGGAGCACCCGGGTGTCCGTCCAGCCTCGGGTCGGCCCCTCGATCAGCGCGTAGACCAGCAGGCCGAGGCCCGCGGCGGAGAGGACGAGGCCGCCGAGGTCGATCCGCCGGGCACGCGGGGGGATGTCCGGGAGCACGCGGGCGGCGAGCACCAGTGCGGCCACGCCGATCGGCACGTTGATCCAGAACACGCTGGCCCACCCGAGGTGCTCGACCATCGGCCCGCCGACCACCGGGCCGATCGACAGGCCCAACGCGGAGACCCCGGACCAGAGGCCGATCGCCTTGGCGCGCTCGCGCTCGTCGGTGAAAACGTGGCGCAGCAGGGCGAGGCTGCCCGGGGTGAGCAGCGCGGCCCCGACGCCTTGCAGCATCCGGGCGCCGACCAGCAGGCCGATCGTTCCGGCGAGCGCGGCGAGCGCGGAGCCGACCGTGAACAGCGCGAGGCCGAACCGGAACACCCGGGTGCGGCCGTGCCGGTCACCGAGCGCGCCGCCGGTCAGCACGAACCCGGCGTAGACAAGGCTGTATCCCTCGACGACCCATTGCAGGCCGCTGATCCCGGCGTCCAGGTCCTGGCCGATGCGGGGCAGGGCGTTGTTGACGATGACGTTGTCCAGCATGGACATGAACATGGTGACGCAGAGCGTCAGTAGCGCGAGCCGTTTGCGCCGGGCGCTCGACTCCTGCATGGGAACCCTCCCGATTCCTAGCCCCTAACAGCGTTAGGGAGTGGTGCGGCACGCACAGAGTGCCCCTAACGGTGTTAGATTGCAAGCGGGATCTCGCGCACGGGCGCTCGCCACGGACAGTCGCCGCGAGACTCGCGACCGGAGAAGACCGGATGAGACCGCTGGAGGCGTCCGCACAGCCATGCCGGAGAACGACGACACGACACCGCCGCTGACCAGGGACGCACTGACCCAGGCCGCGCTGCGGGTACTGGAACGGGACGGCCTCGACGGGCTGTCGATGCGCAAGGTCGCCGCCGAGGTCGGCGTCAAGGCGGCCTCGCTGTACTGGCACGTCCGCAACAAGCAGGAACTGCTCGACCTGCTCACCGACGCGGTGATGGCCTCGGCCGAACCCCCGCCGCGCGAGGGCGGGTGGCGCGAGCAGTTCCACGCCTACTGCTGGCGCTACCGCCGGCTGCTGCTCGACAAGCGCGACGCCGCCAAGATCGTCTCAGGCCGCCTCTCCCCCGGGCCCCACCTGCTCGGCCTGATGGAGGACCAGCTCGACCGGCTCCGCGCGGCCGGCTTCTCCGACGCCGACGCCGCCATGGCCACCTACCTGCTGGGCGCCTTCGTCCAGGGGTTCGTCCTCCAGGAACAGTCCCCGATCTCGGCCGCCGAAGTCCTCGGCACCAGCCGTCGGGACATCGCCGACGCCGCCGGCGACCGCTTCCGTGCCCTGCCCGCCGACACCTTCCCCAACCTCGTCGCCCTGGCCGACGACCTCACCGAACCCGACATGGACACCCGCTTCGAGTTCTGCGTGCAACGCGTCCTCGACGGGCTCGCGACCCTGCTGCCCGCCGAACAGCGCTGACCCCAGCACGGCGGGCCCGGCCGGCCGGGCCCCGCCCCGGGCCCGCCGAAAATCCGCGGCCCGGCCTGCGAGCGCCCGCTAGGGTCTGTCCGGGCACCCCGGCCGCACATCCCACGGAGGAGTTCCGCGATGCCCGAGCTGCACCCCCACTACGAGCCCTACGCACAAGGCCTGCTGGACGTCGGAGACGGGCAGCGGATGCACTGGAACGCCTCCGGCAACCCGGCGGGCAAACCCGCCGCGATCGTGCACGGCGGGCCCGGGTCCGGCCACCGGCCGGGCGCCCGGCGGTACTTCGACCCCGAGCGGTACCACGTGGTCCAGTTCGACCAGCGCGGCTGCGGACAGAGCCTGCCGCACGCCGCCGACCCGGCGACCGGGCTGGAGCACAACACCACCGAGCGGCTGATCGCGGACATGGAGCGGCTGCGCGACCACCTCGGCATCGAGAAGTGGCTGCTGCACGGCGGTTCCTGGGGCTCGACGCTGATCCTCGCCTACGCCCAGGCCCACCCCGAGCGGGTCTCCGAGATCGTGCTCTGCGGCGTCACCACGACCCGCCCCGAGGAGACCGACTGGCTCTACCGGGGCGTCGCCCGCTTCCTGCCCGGCCCGTGGGAGGAGTTCCGGAACTTCCTGCCGGCCGCCGACCGCGACGGTGACCTGGTGGCCGCCTACAGCCGGCTGCTCAACAGCCAGGACGAGACCGTCCGGCGGGCCGCCGCGAACGCCTGGGCCACCTGGGAGGACGCCGTCATCGCGCACGAGGCGCTGGGCAAGCCGAACGCCTACAGCGACCGCCCCACCGACGCGCTGATGGCGTTCACCCGGATCACCGCGCACTACTTCGCGCACCACGCGTTCCTGGCCGACGGCCAACTGCTGCACGACGCCGGACGGCTGGCCGGCATCCCGGGCGAACTGATCCACGGCCGACTGGACCTCGGCTCGCCGCTCGACACCGCGTGGCGGCTGACCCGGGCCTGGCCGGAGGCCCGACTGACCGTCATCGACGAGTCCGGGCACACCGGGAGTCCGGCGATGACGGAGGCGGTCCTCGCGGCGATCGAGCGGTTCGCCTGACCTGCCCGCTCGTCCGGTCCCCTTGTCCGGTCCGTTTGCCCAGTCCCCTTGTCCAGCCCCCTTGTCCAGCCCGTCTGTCCAGTCCGCCCGGCCGGTTCGTCCACGGGCGGACGGGCGGTTCACGCGAACGGCCTCCGCCTACGATACGAAGCATGATCGCCTATGTCCCAGCCGCCCTGTTCTTCCTGTTGTTCGGAATCGGGGTACTACGCGACCGCCGCCAGTTCAGCAATGCCGTCCTGCTCGGCATCGCCGTCTCCCTGCTCGCCCTCGCCCTGCTCACCGAGCTGCGCAAGGCGCCCACACTGGTGATGGAACTGGCGGCGGTGGCGATCATCCTGCTGCCGGCCCTCGGCACGGCGGCCCTGGTCTGGTTCCTGATCGCCAACGGCCTGACCATGATCCGCAAGGAGGGCAGACGGCCCGCCAACCTGCTGTCCCTCCTCGCCGGGCTGGGCATCCTCGCCGTCATCGCACTGCTGCTCGCTGCTCTGGCCACCCGCTCGCCCCGGCTGGGCATACTGGCGGGCACCGCCGTCCTGGTGGTCGGCTACATCTCCTTCCTGTTCGTCTGCTTCGTCGGCTACGCATTCCTCTACGGCCGCCACCGGCCGCGCCGGAACGTGGACTTCGTGGTCGTCCTCGGCTCCGGCCTGATCGGCGGCGAGCGCGTCCCGCCGCTGCTGGCCAGCCGACTCGACCGGGGCCGGGAGGTGTACGACAAGCAGGCCGCGCGCGGCAACCCGCCGGTGCTGATCACCTCCGGCGGCCAGGGCCCGGACGAGAAGCTGCCGGAGTCCCACGCGATGGCCGACTACCTGACCGGGCGCGGCTTCCCGGCCGAACACATCGAGCGCGAGGACCGCTCCCGCACCACCGAGGAGAACCTGCTCTTCAGCAAGGCCATCATGGAGCAGGCCAAGCCCGACTACCGTTGTGTCGTGGTCACCAACAACTTCCACGCCTTCCGGGCGGCGCTCACCGCCCGCAGGACCGGCGTCAACGGGCAGGTGTTCGGCTCGCCGACCGCCGCGTACTACTGGCCGAGCGCGACGATCCGCGAGTTCGCCGCCGTGTTCCTCTCGCACAAGCTGATCAACTTCGGGATCTGCGGCCTCCTCGCGCTCTGTGGGCTGCTCGCGGCCCTCTGAACCGCAGCCGACCCCGGGCCCCGGGCCCCGGCCGCCGAAGCGACCGGGGCCCGGCCGTACCTTCAGCCGAACCTCTGCCCAGGCCTCCGGTCATGCCACCGGTCGGACCACCTGTCAGGCCGCCGCTCAGGCCGCCGGGTGGGGCGCCAGGATCGCGCAGGTGGTGGTGGCGTGCGCGTAGAGCTTGCCGTTCTCCACCCCGACCACCCTCGCCTCGGCCGTCGCCATCGTCCGGCCCAGATGCAGCACCAGGCCCTCGCAGCGCAGCAGCCCCGAGTCGGCGAACAGCGGGCGCAGCATGTGGACGTTCAACTGCGTGGTGGTGTAGCCGATCCCGGCGGGCAGCCGGCTCAGCACGGCGCAACCGAGCGCCGAGTCGAGCAGGGTGGCGAGGTAGCCACCGTGCACGGTGTTCATCGGGTTGTAGAGGTGATCGCCGAGTTCGCCCTCGAACACCGCCGTGCCCGGCTTCACCTCGGTCAGATGGAATCCGAGGGTGCTGCAGATCGCCGGCTCCTGAATCCGGCCCGCGAGGATCTCGTGCAGGATCTCCTCTCCGCTCAGGCGTGGGAAGGCGGAGATCGGCGGGCCGGCCGTCCAGGCGTGGGTCCTGGTCCGGGGCACCTGGCCCTCCAGGGGCTGCCGGCCTTCAAGGAGTTCCTGGCCCTCCGGGGACGTCGCGCCGCCGGGGTCTGCCTCATTCGTCGTCATGGGATCAACCTGCCTTGTTCGCGCACGCCCCTCAAGTGCGTTCCGGGGTACGGCCGGCGCGCGGCCCCCGGGCATCGGACCATGGCGGTCCACGCCATGGCGGGGCGGTGGACCTCGGGTGGCCGTCACATGGCACCGGGGCGCGGGGCGCGCCACGCTGCACGGCATCCGCCCCCACTCCTCCCCCACCCAGGAGCCCCCATGCCTCTCCGTCCTGCCGCCGCCGCGTTGCTGACGGCCGCCGCACTCGCGATCGGCACCACCGCACCCGCCCTGGCTGCGGCCGACACCGTGAGCGGGACCTTCCAGCAGGTCACCGGATTCGGCGCCAATCCGGGAAACCTCGCGATGTACTCCTACACCCCCGCCGGACTGCCGAGTGGCGCGCCGCTGGTGGTCGCGCTGCACGGCTGCCTGCAGACCGCCAACGACTACTACCGCAACTCCGGTTGGACGACCTTCGCCGACCGGTACGGCTTCGCGGTCGTCTTCCCGCAGACCAGCAGTGCCAACAACAGCCTCTCCTGCTTCAGCTGGTTCGACGCGACCAAGGACGCCCGGGGCGCCGGCGAGGCTGAGTCGGTGATCGAGATGGTCACCAAGGCCAAGGCCCTGTACGGCTCGGACGGCCGGCGGGTGTTCGTCACCGGGCTGTCGGCCGGCGGCGGGATGGCCTCCGACCTGCTGGCCGACTACCCGGACGTGTTCGCCGGCGGGGCGATCGACTCCGGCCTCCCGGCCCAGTGCGCGACCACCCAGGGCGCCGCCTCCGGCTGCCAGAACTCCGACCAGGGGCTCACCCCGGCCCAGTGGGGCGACAAGGTCCGGGCCGCGTACCCGGGCTACGCCGGGCCCTGGCCCCGGGTGGCGATCTGGCAGGGCAGCGCGGACACCGTGGTCAGGCCGGTGAACGCGACGGAGCTGCGCGACCAGTGGACCAACGTCCAGGGTGTCGGCCAGAGCCCGACCAGCACCCGGAGCCTGCCGGGCGGCACCACCGAGGAGGTCTACGCCGACGCGGGCGGGCGGCCCGCCGTAGCGCTGTTCAGCATCGCCGGGATGGGCCACGGGCTGGCCGTCAACCCCGGCTCCGCAGCCGACCAGTGCGGGGCCACCGGCAGCTACTTCCTCAACACGATCTGCTCCAGCTACTACACCGCGCAGTTCTGGGGCCTGGACGGCGGCACGGGGCCCACCAACCCCGGTCTGCCCGCCCCGACCGGGCTGACCGCGACCCCGGCGGGCCAGAGCTCGATCGCCCTCGCCTGGCAGGCCGTCAGCGGGGCCGCCTCCTACCAGGTCTACCGGGACGGCACGATGGCGGGCAGTGCCACCGGCCCGTCCTTCACCGACACCGGGCTCGCCCCCGGCACGTCGTACGGCTACACCGTGGCGGCGGTCGACCCGTCGGGCGCGGTGGGCACCCGATCGGCGGCGGTGACGGCGACCACCGGCGGCGGCGCCGCGCAGTGCTTCACCGACAGCAACTACAACCAGGTCCGGGCCGGGCGGGCCACCCAGAGCGGCGGCCTGACCTACGCGCTCGGCTCGGGCCAGAGCATGGGCCTCTGGAACACCTTCGTGACACACACCCTGAAGCAGACCGGCCCGGGCTACTTCGTGCTCGCCGACGGCCAGTGCTGAGCGGGCGAAACCCGACCTCCGGCTCATCCGTCCCCCTCTCCCGGGCGCAGCCCCGCCCCTCCTGAGCGCAGCCCGGCGAACAGGTCGGTCTCGGGCCCCTCGCCCTCGACCGGCACCAGGCTCCGGGCGAGGTGGTAGTCCTCCGTCGGCCAGACCTCGCGCTCGATGTCCCGTGGGTGGGCCATGAACGCGACCCCGGGCTCGATCTGGGTGGCGTGCGCCAGCAGTGCCGCGTCCCGTACGGCGAACTGCTCGGCACACGCGATCCGGGTGGTGGTGGCGAGGGCGGGCGGGGTGTCCGGCCAGTCCGCGAGCAGTGCGCCCATGCCCGAGGGGACGCCCCGCTCCGTCATCGCGTCGTGCAGGGTCTGGAACCAGGCTCTGGAGAGCGCCAGGTGGTAGTAGAGCTTCGCCGCCTGCCAGGGTTCCCCCGTCTCGGCGTGGCGGCCCGGGTCGGCGGCGGCCTCGAAGGCCTCGACCGTGACCTGGTGGGTCATCACGTGATCGGGGTGCGGATACCCCCCGGTCTCGTCGTAGGTGACCACCACGTGCGGACGGAACTCCCGGATCAGGGCGACCAGCGGCGCCGCGGCCGCCGCCACGGGCTGGGCGGCGAAGCAGCCCTCCGGCAGCGGTTCGCCCGGGCCCGGCATGCCGGAGTCCACGAAGCCGAGGAACTGCTGGCGCACCCCGAGGATGCCCCGGGCGGCCGCCATCTCCTCGCTCCGGATCCGGGCGAGGTCCGCCCGGACCTCGGGGCGGTCCATGGCCGGGTTGAGCACCGAGCCGCGCTCACCGCCGGTACAGGTGGCGACCAGGACGTCCACCCCCTCGGCGGCGTATCGCGCGAGGGTGGCGGCGCCCTTGCTGGACTCGTCGTCGGGGTGGGCGTGGACGCTGAGCAGGCGGAGCCGCCCGGCGTGCTGGGTGAACACGGCGCCTCCGTGCGTGGCCGATGTGGTCATGCGCCCTCCCCGGGTCGTCCGTCCGGCGGCCGCTCCGACCGCCCGGAAGAAACTTAGGACGGACCCAGTCATTAGGTCAAGACTAATTTATGGGTCCGACCCAGTGAACTGCGCTACGCTGCCCCCATGACGGAACCCACAACGGAAACCGCGACGGAAACCCTGACGGGAACCGGGGCCACCCCGACCCTGCGCGAGCTCAACAAGCGCCGCACCCGCGAGGCGATCTCGCACGCCGCGACCAGGCTCTTCATCGAGCAGGGCTTCGACCGCACCACCATCGCCGAGGTCGCGACGGCCGCCGGAGTCGCCAAGATGACCGTCACCAACCACTTCCCGCGCAAGGAGGACCTCCTCCTCGACTTGCACGAGGAGATCGTCGGCCGGCTCGCCCGGGCGGTCGCCGAGCGTGCGCCCGGCGAGTCCGCCCTCGCCGCGCTGCGCCG
This sequence comes from Kitasatospora sp. NPDC056731, assembly GCF_040687675.1. Classification (NCBI taxonomy): domain Bacteria; kingdom Bacillati; phylum Actinomycetota; class Actinomycetes; order Kitasatosporales; family Streptomycetaceae; genus Kitasatospora; species Kitasatospora sp. NPDC056731. The sequence continues at coordinate 81,625 of NZ_JBFBNR010000018.1, read as the reverse complement.
CGACTGCCTGGCCGGCCTCGACCGGCACGACCCACGGCTCGGCTTCTCCGGCCCGGCGTTCGCCCGCACCGTCGCCGACAGCCCCGCCCTGGTCGCCCGGATCCGCGAGCTGCACGAACAGAGCGAGACCGCCCTGGCCGAGGCCCTGGCCGGGGCCACCCGCCCCACGACAACCGGCACTCCGCCCGGCGCATCGCCCGACGCGCCGGGCGGCACACCGGCCGGCCCGCCGGTCGACTTCGAGAGCCGGGTGGCCGCCGGGCTGCTCGCCGCCGTCGACCGCACGGTGTTCACCGAAGTGTTCCGCCGGCTGCTGGCCGGCGACGAGGCCGCCGCCATCACGGCGGCGGTACGCCCCTCGGCCGTCCGGGCCTTCGACCGACTGGAGGGCGCCCTGGGCACCTTCGCCGTCCGACCAGGCTCCTGACCTGCGGCGCGAGACGCCCACCCATGGAGAGCCCTTGACGAAAGGTTGACCTGCTCACGGCAGAAGGTTGACGACCGCCGCCCCTATCGTCGGCCCATGCCCTCACAGCCCATCAAGCCCACCACCCTGCCGGTCCTGCCCTACCGCAAGCCCACCCGAGGCCGGGACTACTGGGTCCTGGACAACGTCCTCCCCGACCCGGACGCCGTCCGCGAGCGCTGTCTGGCCCGCGGCGACTGGACCGAGGGCTACCCGTACCGCCCCGAGACCTGGCCCGGCCTGCGCACCATGCCCGGCCTGGAGCCCGACGAGCTGGCCCGGGTGGAGGCCCTGGTCCGCAAGGCCACCGGCGCTTCCCGGCTCTGGGTGCAGAGCACCCCGGGCGGCGGCACGCTCAACCACAACTGCGTCCAGGTCGTCGGCGCCGGGGAGTCGGAGTCCCGCCCGCACACCGACTCCCGCGCGCTCTGCCGCTACGCCGCCGTGCTCTACCTCAGCCCAGGCGCGCCGAAGGACGCCGGCACCAGCTTCTACCGCCAGCAGTTCCCCGGCGGACGCCTCGGTGGGAACCTCGTCAACGCACCGCACAACAATCTGGTCGAGGCGCTCGGCACCCGCCACGTGCCCGCCGACCACTTCACCGAGGACGTCCGCGTCCCCAACCGCTACAACCAGCTGCTCCTCTACCACGCCAACCTCATGCACAGCGCGACCTCCTACTACGGCGCCGAGCTGCCGGAGCGTCGGATGACGGCCGTCTTCTTCTGGATGGCCTGACGGACCGACAGCACGCCCGACCACCGGACGCGGCAACCGAACGCGGCCGCCGAACGCGGTCTCCGGAGCTGCCGAGGACTCACCGCCCCCTTGACCCGGCCCCGCCCGCACCCCCGAGAGTGGCAGGGGCAGGCCGCGCCACGGCGGCCGCAGCAGAGAGGGGACCACCCGTGAACGCACCCTGTCTCATCCTCGACATCGGCGGCGTCCTGGAATACACGCCGAGGACGGGCTGGCCGGAGCGCTGGGAGCGCCTGTTGGAGCTGCCGCCGCACGCGATCGACGAGCGGCTGCGGGACGTCTGGCAGGCCGGCGCGATCGGTGGCATCACCGAGCCGGAGGTGCGTGAGCAGGTGGCCGCCCGGTTGCACCTCGGTCCGGCCCAGGTCGAGGCCTTCATGGCCGACCTCTGGGAGGAGTACCTGGGCACGCCGAACGAGGAGTTCATCGCCCACGTGCGCGGACTGCGCGGGCGGGCCCGGCTCGGCATCCTCAGCAACAGTTTCGTCGGCGCCCGCGAACGCGAGGTCCCGCTCTACCGGTTCGACGAGCTGGTGGAGCACATCGTCTACTCGCACGAGATCGGGACCGGCAAGCCCGACCCGCGCGCCTACGAGATCACCTGCGCCGAGTTGGGCGTCAGCCCGGTCGACTGCCTCTTCATCGACGACCACGCGCCCAACGTCGAAGCCGCCCGGGCGGTGGGCATGCAGGCCCATCTGTTCGAGGACAACGCCCCCGCCATCGCCCGCATCGCCCGTCACCTCGGCGACGGCGACGTCCGTTGACGGGCTGAACGGGCTGAACGGGCTGAGCACTCACTCCATACGTGGGGGGCAGGACGGACACCCCTGACGCCCCTGACGCCCCTGACGCCCCGGTCGCACCGGCCCAACGCCCGCCACCCCGCCACCCCGCCACCACGACCGAGGCCCCGGAGACCACGCGCGGCCCCGCACCGATTGGCGACCGCCGCGCCCGGGGACGCTGGCCGCATGCACCAGGACGCCGTACCGCCGACCGAGACGATCCGCCCCGACTGGGCCGGGATCGACCAACTGCCGACCACCGACCTGCTCCGCCTGATGAACGCCGAGGACCGCACCGTCCCCGCCGCGGTGGCCGGGGAGTTGGTCCGGATCGCCGCCGCGGTGGACGCCACGGCGGCACGGATGGCGGCCGGTGGGCGGCTGGTCTACGCCGGGGCGGGGTCCGCCGGGCGGCTCGGAGTGCTGGACGCCGCCGAGTGCCCGCCGACCTTCGGCACCGATCCGGGCCTGGTGGTGGGCCTGATCGCGGGGGGCGGGACCGCCGTGACCGAGGCCGTCGAGGGCGCCGAGGACCGCCCGGAGCTGGCGGCGGCCGACCTGGCCGCGCTCCGGCTCACCCCGGCCGACACTGTGGTGGGCGTCTCCGCCTCCGGCCGCACGCCGTACGCGGTGGCGGCCGTCCGGACGGCACGGGCGGCCGGGGCACTGACGGTCGGACTGGCCTGCAACCGGGGCTCGGCGCTGGTGGCGGCGGCCGAGCTGGGGATCGAGGTGGAGGTCGGCCCGGAGGTGCTGGCAGGGTCAACCAGGCTGAAGGCGGGCACGGCGCAGAAGCTGGTGCTCAACATGCTGTCGACGGCCGTCATGGTCCGGCTCGGTCGGACGTACGGCAATCTGATGGTCGACGTCCGGGCCACCAACGCCAAGCTCCGCGCACGGGCCCACCAGATCGTCACGGAGGCCACCGGCGCCGACGAGGCGGCGGTCCGCCGCGCGCTCGCCGCCACCGGGGGCCGGGCCAAGGACGCGATCCTGATCCTGCTCGCGGACGTGGACGCGCCGACCGCCGCCCGGCAGCTCGCCGCCTCCGGCGGGCGGCTGCGCGAGGCACTGCGCGCCCAACGCCGCGCGCTGATCCGACGCGAATTATGAAACACGCCCTGGTACTCCAGCAGGACTTCGATGTTTTCCTGCTGGAGTACTAACGGCTCGCCGGTCAGGGCACCGGGACGCGGTACGGCTCCGGGGCCGGCTCGGCCCGGTGGTGGTGGCGGGCCGGGCGGAGCGGCCACCAGAGGGCGCGGCCGAGCAGGGCGGCGACGGCGGGCACCAGGACCAGGGACAGGACGACGGCGGAGAGCAGGATGCCGAGCGTCAGCGCGAAGGCGACCTGTTCGCTGCCCGGGGTGGCGGCGAGGGTCGCGAAGGAACCGGCCAGGACCAGGCCGGCCGTGGCGATGGCGGGCGTGGTGTGCCGTACGGCGCGGGCGACGGCGGCACGGGGCGGGCCGGGGCGCTGCATCTCCTCGCGGATCCGGTCGGTGATGAGGATGTTGTAGTCGGTGCCCAGCGCCACGACGAACAGGAACAGCACCAGCGGGAGGGTGAAGCTGACGCCCGGTTCGCCCAGCCCGTGCTGGAACAGCAGGGTCGCGGCGCCGAGGGTGGCGGCGAAGCCGAGCCCGACCGAGAGCATCAGGACCAGCGGGGCGAGCAGGCTGCGCAGGAGCAGCAGCAGGATCAGGGCGATCAGGGCGGCCGCGACCGGGAAGACGATCGCCAGGTCGTGGTCGACGGCGGTGGAGATGTCGGCGAAGATCGCCGCCGTGCCGCCGACGTGGGCGCTGGTCCCGGCGGGTGTGTGGGCGGCGACCGCGGCGCGGACCGGGCCGGAGGCCAGGTCGCGGGCGCGCCGGCTCTGCGGGTCTGCGGTCAGGTAGAGGTCGATCCGGGCGGCGCGCCGGTCCCCGTTGAGGACGGTGCCGCCCGTCTTGCCGACGCCCTCGACCTGGGTGAGGGCGTGGGAGAGGCCGTCGAGCCGGCCGGGGGTGAGGGTGGTGCCGTCCGTGGTGACGACGTAGACGCTCGTCGGGTCGGAGACGCCGGCCGGCAGGGTGCGGGAGATCTCGGCGGCGGTGGCGGCGGCCGGGGTCCGGTCGCCGGCGCCGCCGAGGCCGTAGTCCATCCGGATCCCGGTCATCCCGGCGGCCAGCGCGCCGAGCAGGGCGAGGGCGGCGAGCAGCATCGGCAGCGACCGCCGGGCGACGAGCGCGCCGAAGCGGGCGGCGAAGCCCTCGTCCGGCTGGCGGCGCAGGCTGCGGGAGGGCCAGAACATGCCGCGGCCGCAGGCGGCGAGCAGGGCGGGCATCATGGTGAGGCTGCCCAGCAGCATGACCAGGACGGCGACGGCGATGGCCGGGCCGAGCGAGCGGAACTGCCCGAAGCTGGCCACGCCGAGGGTGGCGAAGGCGGCGACGATGGTCAGCGCGGCCGAGGTGATCGCGGTGCCCACCCGGGCGGTCACCTGGGCGGCGGCTTCGCGGGCGGGCTGCTCGGGCCGGGCCCGCAGGTGCTCGCGGAAGCGGAAGAGCAGGAAGAGCAGGTAGTCGACGCCGATGCCGAGCAGGACCACGGAGACCAGCCCGGGGGTGCCGGCGTCGAGTTTGAGGCCGGTCAGCGTCGCGGCGACGGCCACGGCTCCGCCGGCCGCGCTGCCGATCATGGCGACGGCGAGCAGCGGCAGCAGGGCCGCCGCCACGCTGCGGAACACCAGCACGTTGAGCAGGACGATCAGCCCCATGACGAGCGCGCTGCCGACCGTCGCGGCGGTGCGGTGGGAGTCGGCGGTGTCCACGGCGTCGGCCAGTCCCCCGGTGAACCCGGTGCGCATCCCGGCGTCGGCGAACTGGGCCCGGGTGGCGTCCCGGAACGCCCGGTAGACGCCCTGGACGCCCTCGGCCGCGGCGTTGCCGGTCAGTTCGACGGAGAGCAGTTCGAAGCCACGGTCGGGCGCCACCATGGCCGGGGCGACCCGGGGGGTCTGGGACCGGTCGGGGACGAGGAAGGCCGGCTCGTCGTCCTTCCTGGGCATGACGACCCGGCGCTGGGCGAGCTTCGCCGCCTCGGCCTCGACCCGCTGCTGGTCGGCGGCGGTGAGCGCCTGGCCGTCGGTCCTGGCGACCAGCACCGTGACCGTGGTGGCGTCGGGCTTCATCCCGAAGTTCTCCTCGGCGATCCGCAGCGCGGCGGCCGAGTCGTAGCTCTTGGGCAGGAAGTCCCCGGTCTGGGACTGGGTGACGCGGGCGAGCAGCATCGGGCTCAGCAGGGCCAGGGAGAGTCCCAGCACCACCCAGAGGGTGATCACCTTCCACGGGTTCCTGGTGGAGTATCCGGTCAGTGCGCGGATCACGATTTCCTCCGGCGGTGGACGCGAGCGTCCGCAAGGTCGGTCTCGGCTCCGGGGGTTCCCGGCCGGGTTCCAGACCATCACCCGGGGTGGGCCGCGGACGTCCCTGCGACGGACGATCCGCACCGGGGCCCCTGCTCCTCGGCCGGGCCCGGACCCGGGACCGTGGTCCTGGTCCGGGCTCCCGTGATCGGCCGTGGGGACCATGCCGGGGCGGGGTGGGCCGATGCCAGAATGGGGTCATCGGGCCTGTTCAGAGCCTGTTCAGGGCCTGAAACAGGGTCTGATCGGGGCCTGATCGGGCTCATCGGGGCTCGTCAGGGCTCGTCAGGGCTCATCGGGGCTCGTGGCTCGGGGCCCGTCAGGGCTCATCGGTGAGGCGCGGCGCGGGCCGGGCACGGAGGGGGAACGGACATGGGCGGTCATCAGCGCCCCGCGATGGACGCGGCACTCGGGGCGGACCCGGCGCACCCGGCACACCCGGCGAGCGGGAGTCCGGGGCCCGGCGGGGTGGCGGACGCGCCGCCGGAGACCGACGGCGCGCCGTGGACCCACGCCGACGCGCTGGTGGCCGCCGTCGCCTGCACGCTCGACCTGCTCAACTACCTGCTCTTCAGCGAGATGGACGGGGTACGCCGGGTGACCCCGCCGGGCCTGCTCCTCGTCGCGCTGTCGGCCCTGCCGCTGCTCGTCCGGCGCCGCCACCCGATGCCGGCGCTCGCCGTGGTCCTGGCCGTCGAGGCCGCGATCGACCTGTCCACACCGGCGAGCACCCACTTCGGCGCCGTCCTGATGGTCGGCCTGTACTCGGTCGCCCGGGCCCGCCCCGCCCCGGTGACGGCGGCCGCCGCGGCGGCGACGACGGTGCTGACCACGCTGAGCCAGAGCCACCTGCGCGTCCCCTCCTGGCAGGCGCTCGCCGGCACCTCCTGCTCCACCCTGCTCGTGGCCGGCGCCGGCCTCGCCGTGGCGCGCTGGCAGCGGGAGGTCGCGGCCAACCGCAAACTGCTGGCCGAACGCGCGGTGGCCGACGAACGCCGCCGCATCGCACGGGAGTTGCACGACATCGTGGCGCACCACATCACCAGCATGCAGCTGATGGCCGGCGGCGCCCGGGCCAACCTCGCCCACCCGGAGGTGGTCCGGGACGCCCTCGTCACCCTGGAGTCCTCCGGGCGACTGGCCCTGCGGGAGATGCGCCAGCTCCTGGACGTCCTGCGGGCCGGCGACGAACCGGACACCGCCCCGCCCTCGCCCCAGCCCGGGGCCGAGGACCTCGGCCGGCTGGTGGACGAGTCCCGGGTGGCCGGCCTGCCGACCGACTTCGGCGTCCACGGGCCCCGCCGCCCGCTGCCGCCCACCGTCGGCCTGACCGTGTTCCGGATCGTCCAGGAGGGCCTCACCAACGCCCGCAAGCACGCCGGGCCCGCCCGCGCGACCGTCACCCTGACGTACGGTCCGGACCGGGTCACCGTCGAGGTGCGCGACGACGGGGGCACGGCGGGCACGGGCGGCGCCGCACCGCAGGAGGCGGTGCCGGCCGGCGGCCGGAGCGGGTACGGCCTGATCGGCATGCGCGAGCGCGTCGCCCTGCACGGCGGCACCCTGCGGACCGGACCACGTCCGGAGGGCGGCTTCGCCGTCCTGGCCGACCTGCCACTGGCCCCGGAGGAGACGGCCGACGCGGCCGTCCAGCACGGAACGGCGACGGCCCGGTGAGCGGGGACTGCGACGGCCCGGTGAGCGCGTACGACGGCGGCCCGGTGGGCGCGGTGGCACCGGACATCCGGGTCCTCATCGCGGACGACCAGCCGCTGGTGCGGCGCGGCCTGTCCCTGATCCTCTCCCCCGACCCGTCCTTCGAGGTGGTGGGCGAGGCCGAGAACGGGGAGCAGGCCGTCACCGCCGCCCGCCTGCTGCGCCCCGACGTCGTGGTGATGGACATCCGGATGCCCGTGCTCGACGGGGTCGGCGCGACCCGGGAGCTGGCCCGCACCCTCCCCTCCTGCCGAGTCCTCGCCCTCAGCACCTTCGACATGGACGAGTACGTGGTGGCCGCGCTGCGCGCCGGCGCCCACGGGTTCCTGCCCAAGGACGTCTCGCCGGAGGAACTGGGCGCGGCGATCCGCACCGTCCACGCCGGCGAGGCGGTGGTCGCCCCGCGCCTGCTCACCCGGCTGATCTCCACCTACGTCCGGGCCCCGGTCGGTGCCCCGCCGCCGGTCACCGACACGGGCGGGCTGACGCCCCGGGAGGTCGAGGTGTGGCGGCTGATGGCCACCGGCCTCGACAACGCCGAGATCGCCCGGGCCCTGGACATCAGCCTGTCGACGGTGAAGAACTACATCACCAGCATCTTCGGCAAGCTCGACGTCCGGGACCGCGCCCAGGCGGTCATCGCGGCCTACGAGTCCGGCCTGGTCACCGCGCGCACGGGAGGCGGGTAGCGGGGGCTTTCCGTCTGCGGGCCCTTGTCGACCGCGAGCTCTACCTGCCCAGGTCCTGGGCCGAGGACCGGGACCGCTGCCGCGCGGCGAAGATCCCCGGCGCCTGGCAGCGGATCCCGTGCGGTGCCGGCGCAAAGGGACCGCGTATCCACGACTGGGCGGCCATCCGGCTGCCCGCCGTGGCGGAGTTCGACTACCGGGGCGAGGTCCAGGTCCGCCAGCGGTGGGCACCGGCCCGCCGCAGCCTGAGCAGGCCCAGGGTGGTCATGGCGGTCATAGCGGTCACGCGAGCCCATCCGTCCCGAGTGCCTCGCGCGCGATCTCGGCCCGGAAGCCCTCGATCAGGACGCGCAGCCCGTACTCGAAGTCGGCGTCGTGGTCGGTCATGCGCAGCACGTCGGCCGCCTCGCGCAGCAGCGGGAGGTCGCGCAGGGCTTCGTCCGGGAAGGGCGGCCGGGCGCGGTCGGCGGCGTCCTGTCGCCAGGCCTGCTCCTCGGTGACCCAGCCCATGATGTAGCGGTCGATGGTGAGCAGCAGTCGCAGCGCGGTGCGGGGCCGCAGGCCGGCCTGCCGGAGGGCGTCCAACTGGGCTTCGATGGCGGGCAGTTCGTCTTCGGTGGGCAGCGTTCCGGCGTGCACCCGGGCGCCGTCGCGGTAGGCGAGCAGGGCGTGGCGCTTGGCGCGGGCGTCGGCGGCGAGCCAGTCCGGCCAGTGCTCCGGATCCGGGCTGCGGTCGGCCGGGAGGGCCTCGGCGAGCATCGCCTCGGCCATCAGGTCGAGCAGTTCCCGCTTGTTCTTGAAGTGCCAGTACAACGCGGGCGACTGGACGCCGAGTTCGCGGGCCAGCCGCCGGGTGGTCAGGCCGTCGATGCCTTCCTCGTCGAGTACGCGCAGCGCGGTGCGCACCACCTCGTCGCGTTGCAGTGCCACCGCCGGCCGCCTCTCCGTTATTCGCTTGCCCACTCCACCTTATCGCCGCTAAGTTCCCGAGCTGGAATTTATCGGCGATAAGGAGAGCCGTCGTGGTCGACGGCCCGAAGGGACCACCACCCCATGACCTCCGGAACGGACCGCCCCCGGTCCCGACTGTTGCCGAACACCGCGCCCTGGCGGTCCTCCCGCGACTTCCGCCTCACCTGGACGGCCGGCACCGTCACCCTGCTCGGCTCCGTCCTCACCATGACGGCGATCCCGCTCCAGATCGCCGACCTCACCGGTTCACCGCTGGCCGTGGGCGCGGTCGGCGCCGTCGAACTCCTGCCGACCATCGTGTTCGGCCTCTACGGCGGCGTCCTCGCCGACCGTGCCGACCGCCGAACCGTCACCCTGGTCACCGAACTCGCACTCGCCGCACTGAGCGCCCTGCTGCTCACCAACGCGCTGCTCGGCACCCCCGCGCTCTGGCCGCTGTACGCGGCCGCCGGACTGGCAGCGGCACTGCAGGGCCTCCAGCAGCCCTCGGCGGAGGCGATGATCCCCCGGCTGGTGCCACCCGACCAGCTGGTGGCGGCGGGCAACCTGCTCTCGCTGCGCTGGAGCATCGCCGGGCTGGCCGGCCCGGCCACCGCCGGAGTGCTGATCGCCACGGCGGGCGTCCCGGCCGCCTACCTGGTCGACCTCGGCACCTTCCTGGTCTCGATCGCCCTGCTCACCCGGGTCCGGCCCGTCCCCTCGCAGCGGGACGCCGAGGCACCGCGGCTGCGGGAGTTCGTCGACGGCGCCCGGTACGCGGCCCGCCGCCCCGACCTGCTGGGCACCTACCTGGCGGATCTCGCGGCCACCGTCTGCGCCCTGCCGACCGCGCTGTTCCCCTTCCTCGCCCAGGAGTTGGACGCGGTGTGGGCGCTCGGCCTGCTCTACTCCGCCGCTGCGGCGGGCGGCCTGCTCGCGGCCGCCACCGGCGGCTGGACCGAGCGGGTGCACCGGCACGGCCGACTGGTGCTGCTCTGCGCCACCCTCGTCGGCGCGGCGACGGCCGCGGCCTCGTTCGCCCCCGGCCTGTGGGCCGTCCTGCTCTGCCTGCTCGTCGCGGGCGGCGCCAACCAGATCGGCGACACCTTCCGCAGCGCGATCTGGAACCAGTCCATTCCGGACGAACTTCGGGGCCGTGCCGCCGGCCTGGAGATGCTGATCGGCTCCGCCGGCCCCGCCCTCGGGGACCTGCGGGCCGGCGGCCTCGCCGCCCGGCAGGGCATCCGCGTCGCGCTGCGCACCGGCGGCCTGCTCTGCCTGGCCGGCACCGCCACCCTGTCGGCCGCGCTGCCCGCGCTCTGGCGCTACGACCAGCGCGACCAGCTAAACCACCTCGACCAGCCCGCCCAGCCCGACCAGCCCGACCGACACCATCAGCCCGACCGACCCGACCAACAACCCACGCCATGACCGCCCACCCCGACAGCGGCGAACCGGGGCGCCGCCCCTCAACCCCGGGCGGGCACCGTGGCGTGCCGGGCGATCAACGCGCCGAGCCGACCCGGGTCGCCGGTGCCGCGCTTCGGCAGCAGGGTCAGCACGTGCGTCTGCTCGTCCCCGCCCAGCAGGACGAAGAGTTCGGGCGTCTCCAGGTAGTACGGAAGCTCCCGCCAGGCGAGTTCGGTGCTGGACACCGCGTTGGTGACGGTCACCCCGGCCTCGCCGAGGACGATCCGGAACTCGCCCTTGTCCGCCGCCATCCGCCGCACCTGACGCAGTTGCAGCCAGGGCAGTCCGACCACCAGCAGCAGCGCGACCGCGAGCATCACCAGGGCCGGCGGGCCCACCGTCCGGTCGGCGACCGAGGTCAGCACCGCACCGGACGCGGCGCAGGAGGCGATCAGGTACCTCGACCGCCGGGCCCGTCGACCCGCCGCCGTGCCCCGGGCCCGGGCCGCGAAGGCCGCCCGGAAGTCCGCGGTCGTCGGCGTGTAGCGGACCTCGACCGACTCCTCCACCTGCTTGCCGCCCTCCGCCCGCGCCCCCTCCGCACCCTCCACCCGCAACCCCTCCGTACCCTCCACCCGACGCCTCTGCCGCCGGATGCTAGCAAAGGCCGTGTGCACCCGATCCATCACCCTCTCCCTCCCCTCGCGGTGACGCGATTCCGCCGCTCCCGGGCGGGCATCGTTGACCTCCCACCGCACCCGGCGGTTGGCTCACCACGAGCCGGCCGCCGGGGAGTTCGGCGCGGCCAGCCGTACCCAGGGGAGGGATCAGATGACCCGCACACGTTCCGCACCACACCTGCTGCGCGCGGCCGGCGCGCTGGCGGCGGCCGCGCTGGCCGCCGTCACGGTGGCGACGCCCGCCCAGGCGGACGCGCCGCGCGGCCGCACCGAGCGGGTGTCCGTCGGGCTCGGCCAGGCGCAGCCCGACGGCGCCTCGTACGCCGCCGGTCTGAGCGCCGACGGCCGCTTCGCCGTCTTCACCTCGAAGGCCGCGAACCTGGTGCCCGGCGGCACCAACGGCAAGTCGGACGTCTTCGTCCGGGACCTGTGGACCGGCCGGACCGAACGGGCCAACACCGGCGCGAACGGCGCCCAGGCGGCCGACGACTCCTTCGACGCCACGATCAGCGGCGACGGCCGCTACGTGGCGTTCAGTTCCTACGCCACCAACCTCGCCCCCGGCGGGAACCTCGGCTTCGAGGACGTCTACGTCCACGACCGCTGGACGGGGACCACCGAGCTGGTGTCCACCGGCCACGACCCGGCCAAGCCGCAGGCCGGCCGGCAGTCCGGCCACCCGTCGATCAGCTGGGACGGCCGGTACGTCGCCTACCAGTCCAACCGCTCCGACCTGGCCCCCGGCACGGTCACCTGGACGGGCGGCAACATCTACGTCACCGACCGCCGGACGGGCGGAACCCGCCTGGTCAGCGTCGGCGCGGACGGCACCGAGGCGAACGCCTCCTCCGCCGAGCCGGTGATCAGCGGGGACGGCGGCTCGGTCGGCTTCATCTCCAAGGCCACCAACATCATCGGCCAGGACAAGCCCGGCGCCCTCGCCGCGAAGGCCGCCGCCGAACTCGACGCCGTCTCCGACGAGGAGTTCGTCCGCGACTCCTTCCGGCACGACGACCAGCCCGCGATCCTCAAGCCCCGCTTCTACCCCCTCTACGTCCGCGACCTCCGCACCGAGCAGAGCGTCCTGGCGAGCACCGACGGGGCGGGCGGCTACCGCGGGGCGGCCTCCCCGGCGCTCAGCCAGGACGGCCGGTACGCCGTCTACTCGGCGCTGCTCCAGGACGGCAACGGCCCCTGGGGGCACCACTTCGAGGTGTACGTCCGCGACTTGGAGGAGGGCACCGAGACCCTGGTCAGCGCCGGGCTCCCGGGGACGAAGACCTCCGGCGACTCCTACCACGCGCAGATCACCGCCGACGCCCGCTGGGTCTACTTCGACTCCGACGCGGCGAACCTGGTGCCCGGGGACACCAACAACGCCGGGGACGTCTTCCGGCGCGACCTGTGGACCGGCCGCACCGAGCGGGTCAGCGTGGCGACGGACGGCTCGCAGACCGCCGGCGCCTCGGAGCGGCCGTTCGTCGACGCCCTCGGCACCACGGTGCTGTTCACCTCCGAGGACGGCACCCTCGTCCCGGGCGACACCAACCAGGCCCCTGACGTCTTCCTCCGCCGACTGCCGCTGCTCTGACCCGGAGCCGGCCGAACCCGGCCCGTCCTGGTCCGTCCGGGCCGGGCCGGGCCAGGCCAGGCCAGGCCGTGCTCAACGCGCCGGCAGCAGGTACCCCAACTGCGAGACCGCCGGCCACAGTTCGTCCGCCAGCCGGGCCGCGCCCGCCACCGCGCCGACGAACACCTCGGGCGCGCCCGCCGCGGCCACCAGCCCACCCTTGGCCACCGTCGCCAGCCCGGCGACCAGCCCCGCCCCGGCCGCCGCCCAGATGCCCAGCGCGAGCAGCGCACCCGCGCCCAGCCCGGCCAGGAACAGCTCGCCCTCACGGGTGAACAGCCGCTGGTCGCGCTGCACCGCGGTGGCCAGTTCGGGGAGCAGCGTCGGCCCCAGCGTGCGGGCGCGCTGGCGGGCGGCGATCAGCCTGAGCATCGCCTCGCGGATCTTGTCGGGCAGTTGCACCGACCGCAGCGGCACCCGGTGGATGTGGTAGAGCACCAGCCCGTCGTAGCCGGGGCGCCCGTTCGCGGGCCGCGGGTGGTCCTTGAACTCCGCCCGGTTGGTGGGCCAGTAGCAGATCCAGTCGACGGAGGTCTCCCCGTTCGCCTCGGTGACGTTGAGCGGCATCGGCAGCACCATCAGCCCCGCGCCGAGCCGCCAGTCGGTGCCCGCGCCGACCACCGTGTCGGGCAGCTGCTTGACGGCGGTCTGCTGCATGACGGCCAGCCGGTTCCCGATCATCCGGCCGCACGGGTCCCGCAACACCGAGATCTTGCCCTGGAGTTCGCGGTAGGTGTCGAGGGCGCCGCCCTCGGTGCCGACCTCCAGGGCTTCCAGCCTCAGCTCCGGCACGTGGTTCTGGATGCCGAGCATGTCCGGTTTGAGCGCCCCGCCGGGGGTGAGCTCGCGGATCGCCTTGACCAGTTTGACCGCCGGGGTGCTCCGGTCCTTGAGCATCCGGGTGATCGCCTCGACCTTCGCCGCCGGGAAGACGTTGCGCAGGTCCTCGGAGAGCACCTGGAGCACCATCCGCAGCACCGGGTCCGGCGGCTGCTGGGTGAGCCTGGCGTAGGGCAGCGCGTCCTGCTGGTCGAGCCTGCCCCGGCCGGGCGTGCCCCACCACTCGCCGATCCGGTCGAGCTGGAAGGTCACCCAGGTCGCGCCGGGGCGGGCCTCGAAGTCCGTCCCGAAGTGGTGGCGGATCCACAGTTCGGCGGCCAGGTACTCGAAGACCGTGGGCGGCTCCGCGCGTGGCGGGCCCAGCAGTTGGCAGGCGTCCTCGTCGCGCAGGAAGCTCACGACATGTCCTTGAGCGGGCTGCTGACGGCGATGTCGGTACCGGAGGTCGGCGTGTACTCGTTCCACTCGGCGATCAGAGTGCCGTGCCGGCCCGGGCGGCGGACCGGGAACGGTGTCAGGGTGCCGTCGTGGCGGTGGGTGAGGCCGGCCAGCAGCAGGTGCCGCCCGTCGTCCGGGACCCGCACCACCCGGGCGGTCTCCTGGATCCGGCGGTCGTCGTACTCGTCGACGAGCACGACGGCGTCCGCCTCGAAGCCCGCGCTGGACGCCACCGGCACCAGGACGGGCGCTCCCCCGGCGGCCGGTTCGACCGCGGCGGCGCAGGTGGTCACCACCTCGTCCTCCAGCAGCAGCGCGCTGCTGCCGGGGTTGGCCGGCGGGATGCCGGGGTAGTTCCGGTCGTCGTAGGCGGCGATCTCCCGGGCGATGGTGAGGTACGGGTGGTCGGCGGGCAGCGGGGCGCCGTGGAAGCCGCCCTCGGCGAAGCGCACCCAGGCCTCCTCCCAGCCCTTGCGCACGGTGAGCACCACCCGGGCGCTGCCCGCGCGCAGGAAGGCCTGCCGGTTGGCGTCGGGGTGGGTGATCCTGCTGACGAAGCCCCAGGCGGCGGGCGCGTCCCAGAAGTACGAGTAGAGGAAGGTGACGACGTTCTCCCACTCGATGGCCTGGTTGATGAAGGCCACCTCCGCCTCGTGCCCGAGCACGGCCGCCCAGGCCGCGGCGCTCACCCCGATCCCGCCGGTGTCGTCGCCGGGGAAGCCGGCGCCGTGGCGCAGCCGGTCGGGGTCGTTGCCGACGGAGGCCTTGAACGCGTCGACCACCTCCTGCGGCATCACGTGGTAGTCCACGCCGAGCAGGAAGCGCAGCACGCCCTTCATGACCTCGTCGCTCTCCTCGCGCCGGAGCGTGAGGGTGTCCACGCCGTTCAGCCGGTCCCGCAGGGCGGCGGCGCGGGCGGCGAGGTCCTGCTGTTCGGCGTAGTACTTGGTCTGGGCGGCGTTGAACAGGGCCGACCAGACGCCGTTCTGCCACTGCCGCCGGGCCTCGTCGGTGGGTTCGACGACGGCCGTGAGGCTGAGCCAGGTCTGCCGGTTGTTGACCAGGTGGAAGCTCACCACGGACGGCCCGCCCGCGTGCCGCAGCAGCGCGCCGTTGGCCGGGTCGGCGAGGTCGACCGGGCCGTGGGAGCCGAACGGCTCGTTCCACTCGGGGATGGTGCTGCCGAGCACCTTGAGGTTGTAGTTGTAGTCTCCGGTGCGGCTCTCGGAGGCGAACTGGAACCAGAGGTTCTTGATCCAGTAGCCGTCCGGGACGGTGAGCGGCGGCGCGTCGTAGATGCCGGCGCCGTCGTTGTTCGGCGCGGTGGCGTTGACGTGGACGTCCGGGTGCGGGCCGGGGGCGAGCTGCACCACGGCGCCGTACCGCTCGGCGAGCACCAGGTAGTGCGGCTGGCTCTCGCCGGGGCGGACCTCCTCGGTGATGTCCGAGTGCGGCACGTCGAACTGGAACGGCCCCACCTTCGATTCCAGCGCGGCGAGTTCCGCGTAGGCCTCGCGCAGCGCTCCGGCCGGTTCGGGGATCGCCAGGTCGTAGGTGAGGCGCAGCCCGGAGCGGTAGAGCCGGACCCGCCACTTGCGCATCATGCTGAAGTAGTCGATCCGGATCGGGTCGGTGGGGCTGGCGTTCTTCAGTGTGCGGGTGGTGGTCTCCGAGGAGCCGGTGACGGTGGTCGTCGTGATGGTGACCTTGTGCTCCTGCTTGGTGCGGGAGGAGGCCTTCTGGGTGAGCGTGGTCGCGTGCTTGCGGCTGTCGGTGGCGGACTGGGAGTCGGAGTTCTGGCTGGTCATGCCGGAGGTGACGGAGCCGGAGATGAGCGGGATGCCGCCGGAGACGGTGCCGGTGACATTGAACTGGTTGCTGTGCTGCAACTGGTTGGTGGTGGACTGGGAGAGTTCGGTGTTGTCGGTGACGCCGGTCTCGCTGACGTTCTCCAGCGTGTCGGTGACGATCGAGCTGAACTCCTTGGAGGTGACGGACCACTCCTTCTGGGAGACGGCCGTCTCCTCCAGCGGCGCGAGCGGGATGGTGGCGACGAGTTCGCCCCGCTCGATGCCGGCCGGGGCCATCTCCAGGCGTTCCAGGTTCATCATGCCGATCGGGGTGACGGCCGCGTTGTGGTCGTAGGCGGCGTTCGCGGCGGCGGCCCGGGCGGCCAGCGCCAGGCCCTCCTCGGTGCCCGCGGCCCGGCGCACCCGCTCCAGCGCGTCGCCGAGGGCGCGCAGCGCGGCGCCGTCGACGGCGGCGAGGGCGGCGGCCCGCAGCGTGCGATCGGCCGGGGCGGCGGCGCCGGCGGCGAGCAGTTCCCAGGGCAGGTCCGCCGTCACCTGCTCGCGGACGGCGGCCACTTCGCCGGGGCGCAGGTCGAGCCCGCGCAGGTAGGCGTGCCCGGCGAAGGCCGGGCCGCGCTGCGGGCCGTCCACCCGGAGCGGGACGAGGGTGGCCTTCGGGATGCTGCGGGCCGCGTGGCCGAGCACCGGCGGCTGGCCGTCCGGCCACGGTGGTGTGGGCGGGGTGGGCGGCGTCGGCGGTGCGGGTGTGTCCGGGAAGTGGTCGGGCATGGCGGTCCCCTCCGTCCGTCTGCTGCCCCGAGCCCTACCCGGCGCCGCCCGGGGGACGCGCCGCGCCCGAACGGCTCGCGGCGCACGGCGGGTTGCGAGGAAGTGCGGCAGGGCTGCCGGGCCCGCCCGCACGCCCCTCAGAGCGTGAGCGCCCGCGCCGACGCCCAGAGCATGAGCGCCCGCACGCCCCTCAAAGCGTGAACGCCCGCGCGCCCCTCAAAGCGTGAGCGCCCGCGCCGACGCCCGGATCGGCGCCGGGAGTTCGGTGCCGCCGCGCAGATGGCGGTCCACCGCCGCGGCCGCCGCCCGCCCCTCGGCGATCGCCCACACGATCAGTGACTGCCCGCGCCCGGCGTCCCCGGCGACGAAGACGCCCGGCGCGCCGGTGGCGAAGTCGTCGTCCCGGGCCAGGGCGCCGTCCGGGCCGGTGGCGAGGCCGAGTTGGGTGATCAGCCCCTGGTCCGGCTCCGGGCCGATGAAGCCCAGCGCGAGCAGCACCAGCTCGGCCGGGACGCTCCGCTCGGTGCCGGCCCGGGGGCTGCGGTCGGCCGGTTCGGCCTCGGCGAAGCGGACGGCGGCCAGCCGGCCGTCCGGTCCGGCCTCGAAGCCGAGCGTGGTCGCCGCGAACACCCGGGGCCCGGCCGCCGTGGCCCCCGACTCCTCGTGCGAGGTGGTCTCCCGGTACACCTTCGGGTGGACGGGCCAGGGCTGCCCCGGCGCCCGGCACACCGGCGGGCACGGGTTGATGTCGAGCTGGGTGACGGAGGCCGCGCCCTGGCGCAGCGCCGTCCCCAGGCAGTCGGCCGCGGTGTCCCCGCCGCCGACGATCACCACGTGCCGGCCCTCGGCGGACACCGGCGGGGCCGCGCGGTCGCCCTCGTCGACCCGGTTCGCCCAGGTCAGGTAGTCGATCGCCTGGTGCACGCCGGGCAGGGCGCACCCCGGCACCGCCAGCTCCCGGCAGGCGGTCGCGCCGACCGCCACCACCAGCGCGTCGCACCCGGCCCGCAGTTCCCCGGCCGCGAGGTCCCGGCCGACGGACACCCCGGTGCGGAAGTCCGTGCCCTCGGCCCGCATCTGGTCGAGCCGCCGGTCCAGCCGGTGCTTCTCCAGCCGGAACGGCGGGATCCCGTAGCGCAGCAGCCCGCCTGGGCGGTCGGCCCGCTCGTACACCGTGGTGGCGTACCCGGCCCGGGTCAGCTGTTGCGCGGCGGCCAGGCCGGCCGGGCCCGAGCCGACCACGGCCACCCGCCGCCCGGCGCTCCGCTCGGGCGGCTGCGGCAGGTCCCAGCCCTCTTCCCAGGCCCGGTCGGTGATCGCCAGCTCGACGTTCTTGATCGTCACCGCCGCGCCGTCGATCGCCAGCACGCACGCGCTCTCGCAGGGCGCCGGGCAGAGCCGTCCGGTGAACTCGGGGAAGTTGTTGGTCGCCAGCAGCCGGGCGGCGGCGGCTCGCCAGTCCGCGTCCGCCACCAGCCGGTTCCACTCCGGTACCAGGTTTCCCAGCGGGCAGGCGTGGTGGCAGAACGGCAGCCCGCAGTCCATGCAGCGGCCCGCCTGCCCGCCCACCACCGGCAGCAACGTCCGTGGCCGGTACACCTCCCGGGAGTCCCCCAGCCGCTGCTGTGCGTCCCGCCGCTCGCGCTCGGCGCGCGGGGTGGTGAGGAAGGCCATCCGGTCTGCCATCGCGGCCTCCGGCGGGGTGTGCCGACAAGGACCCGGTGGCACCCCCGGCGGACACGCCACCGTGTGGCCACCGTACGCCCGTCCCCGGCGCTGCGAAAGCCGCAGCCGGTACGGCCACCGGCCGGGCCCGGACCCGGGGACCCGACGGAGGCCGTCGCCCCGACCCGCCGGACGCCGCCGCGGGCGCGCCGGGGAGAATCGGGGCCATGACCCACACCGTGCTGATCGCCGAGGACGACCGGGCCATCCGCGACTCCCTCACCCGCGCCCTCCAGTTGGAGGGCTACCGGGTGAGCACCGCCGCGGACGGCGCGCAGACCCTGGCCGCCCTCACGGAGCAGCGCCCGGACCTGCTGGTGCTGGACGTGATGATGCCCGGCCCGGACGGCCTGGAGGTCTGCCGCCGCCTGCGCGCCGACGGCGACCGCACCCCGGTCCTGATGCTCACCGCCCGGGTCGAGGTCCCGGACCGGATCGCCGGGCTCGACGCCGGGGCCGACGACTACCTGGTCAAGCCCTTCGACGTGGACGAGCTGTTCGCCCGCCTGCGCGCCCTGCTGCGCCGCAGCCCGCCCGAACCCGCCGGCGGCGGCGTCCTCGCGGTGGCCGACCTGCGGGTCGAGCCGCACGCCCGGCGGGCCTGGCGGGCCGGGCAGGAGCTGGAGCTCTCCCGGACCGAGTTCGACCTGCTGGAGCTGCTGACCCGGCACGCGGGCTCGGTGCTCGACCAGGCCACGGTGTACGAGCAGATCTGGGGCTACGACTTCGGCCCCGGCTCGAAGAACCTCGCGGTGTTCATCGGCTACCTGCGCCGCAAGCTGGACCGGCCCGGCCTGACACCGCTGATCCACACCGTCCGCGGCGTCGGCTACACGCTGCGCGAGTCGTGACCGGCCGCGGCCGGCCGCGGCTGCTGTGGCCGCGCCCGGGGCTGCGCACCACCGTCTCCCTCGCCTTCGCCGCGATGGCCGCCCTGGTCGCGGTGCTGATCGGCGCGCTCGGCTACCGCTCCGCCGCCCGGCTGATCCGGGACGACGAGGCCGCCGACTTCACCGCGGCCGTCCAGGCGGTGCACCAGCAGGTCGGCCGGGAGATGCTGTTCCCCGGCGACTTCAACGGCACGAGCGGCCTGAGCGAGGATCTGCTGCGCCCGATCCGGGTCACCTCGCAGTCCCTCGGCCCCGACGGGGAGGTGCTGCCCGGCACCGCCCGGATCGACCTCCGGCCGACCCCGGAGGACCGCTCCCTCGCCCGCTCCGACGCCCCCGGCCGGACCTCGTCCGGGCTTCGGCCCGTGCACGGCGACACCTACCGGGTGGCCGTGGTCTCGCTCGGCGGCGGCCGCGGCGCGGTCCAGATCGCCCAGCAACTGGGCCCCACCGAGCACCTGCTGGCGACGCTGCGGATCCGTACCGGGGTGTCGGTGGCGGTGGTCGCGGTGCTCGCGGGCGGGGCCGGCTGGCTGCTCGCCCGGCGGATCACCGGCCGGCTGGTCCGGCTCACCGACGCGGCCGAACTGGTCGCCGCCAGCGGACGGTTGGACGTTCCGGTGCCGGCCGCCGGGACGGACGAGGTCGGCCGGCTCGGCCGGGCCTTCGACCGGATGCTGGGCCGGCTCGCCACGGCGAAGGAGAACCAGCGCCGGCTCGTCCAGGACGCCGGGCACGAGCTGCGCACCCCGCTGACCAGCCTGCGCACCAACCTCTCGGTCCTGCCCAGCCTGGACCGCCTGCCGCCCGCCGAACAGGCCGCACTGATGGCCGATCTGGCCGAGGAGGCACGGGAGTTGACGCTGCTGGTGGAGGAGCTGGTGGCGCTCGCCGCGGACCGGAAGGCCGACGAGGAACCGACCGAGCTGGTGCTGGCCGAGCTGGTGCGCGAGGCCGCCGCACAGGCCCGGCGGCGCAGCGGCCGGGAGATCACCGTGGACGCCGACGACACGGTGGTCACGGCCCGCCCGGACGCGCTGGCCCGGGCGGTGGGCAACCTGCTGGACAACGCCGCCAAGTTCGACCCGGCCGGGACGGCCCCGATCGAGGTGGTGGTGCGCGGCCGCCGGGTCGAGGTGCGCGACGGCGGGCCGGGGATCGACGAGGCCGACCTCTCCCGGGTCTTCGACCGCTTCTACCGGGCCACCGCCGCGCGCAGCCTGCCCGGTTCGGGGCTGGGCCTGGCCATCGTGCACGAGGTGGCCGGCTCGCACGGCGGCGAGGCCTTCGCCGCCAACCGGGACGGCGGCGGCGCCGTGATCGGCTTCACCCTCGGCCCGTAGGGCGTGTCCTCGAAACCGCCGTCCGCGCAACGCCGCCGGGCCCCGGCGCGCGGCAGCGCCCGGGGCCCGGCGTCACGTCGGCCGCCGTGAGACCGCCATCAGACCGCCGCGAGCAGCCCGCGCCCGAGCCAGTCGGCGTTGTCCTTCACGCCCGGCAGGACGAAGAAGTACCCGCCGCCGGTCGGCGAGATGTAGTCGACCAGCGGCTCGTCGATGAGCCGGGTCTGGGTGGCCTCGAACTGCCGCACCACGTCCTGCTGGTAGCAGCAGAACACCAGGCCCATGTCCAGGTTGCCGGCCTTGTCGACGCCCCGGTCGTAGTTGAAGCCGCGGCGCAGGATGCGCGAGGTGTCGGTGTCGGCGGTGCGCGGGTTGGCGAGCCGGATGTGCGCCTTGAGCGGGATCGCCTTGCCCTCCGGGTCCTTGCCGTAGTCCGGCGCGTCGGTCTCCTGGCGGCCGTCCAGCGGCGCGCCGGTGTCGCGGCGGCGGCCGAACATCTTCTCCTGCTCGGCGAGGGTGACGCGGTCCCAGAACTCGATCAGCATCCGGATGATCCGGATCACCTGGTAGCTGCCGCCGGTCGCCCAGGCGGGCTCGCCCAGCCCGTCGGTGACCCAGATCAGCCGGTCCATCTCGCGGGCGGAGGTGGTGTCGGGGTTGACTATGCCGTCCTTGAAGCCGAGCAGGTTGCGCTGGGCGCCGTCCGGGCGGGACTCGTTCTGGAAGCCGTCGATCCGCCAGAGGATCTGCATCGCGCCGCGGGTGTGCCGGGTGATGTCGCGCAGCGCGTGCAGCACGGTGTCCTGGCGGTCGGCGCAGATCTGCAGCGAGAGGTCGCCGTGGAGTTCGGCGGCCTGCAGATTGTCGTTGGGGAAGGTCTTCATCGGGGCCAGCTTGGTCGGCTTGGCCTTGGCCAACCCGTACCGGTCGTCGAACAGCGAGGCGCCGACGCCGACCGTGACGGTCAGGTTGTCGGTGGTCACGGTGGGGCCGAGGATGCCGCTGTCGGCGGGCGGCGCGCCGACGCCGAGGTCGGGCGGGGTGCCGCCGGCGGTGAGGAAGCGGATCCGCTCGGTCAGGGTCTTGAGGAGGTCCTCCAGGCCCTTGCGGTCCTGGGCTATCACCTGGCAGGACAGGAAGGCCGCGTAGCCGGGGGCCGGGGTGGCGACGCCGGCCTGGTGGTCGCCGTGGAACGGGACGGCCCCGCTCTTCGCCTGGCGGCTGTCCCCGGCGGAGGCCGGGCCGGTGGCCAGGGTGAACGCCCCGCCCGCCAGGACGGCCGCCCCGGCGGAGGCGCCGAGGGCGGTCCGGACGAAGCTGCGGCGGGCCGGGCCGGCCGGGCAGCCGCCCTCGGCGACGGCCGGGGCGGGCGCGGCGGCGTGCGGGAACGGGCAGGAGCCTCCGGTGGCGGCGGTGTGGTCGGTCATCAGGCGGCCTTCCGGATCTCGAGCAGGGCGGGGATGGGGGCGAGGTCTTCGAGCAGCTCGCCGGTGGCGCCGTTGAGCTGGCGGCGGGCGTCGGCGGGGAGCTGCTCCAGCGCGGTCCAGCCCTCGGGCTTGTGGGCGGCGGCGACCAGGTCGCCGACCCGCTTCATCCCCGCGTCGACGCGGGTGAGCAGCTGCGGGTCGCGCTCGTCGAGCAGCGGCTGCAGGACGGTCAGCAGTTCCCGGGTGCCAGCCAGGTTGGCCTGGGTGGTGGCCAGGTTGGTGCCGCTGCCCTGGTCGGTGTCGCCGGTGAGCTCGAACTGGAGGGTGTTCTCCAGGATCTCGTGGGCGCGCAGCGGAAGGTCTCCGGGGTCGAAGTCCTGGCCGGGGAAGTCCTGCCCGAGCTTGGCGACATCGGCGGCCAGCTGGTCGGCGACGGGCGTCAGGTCGGCGGCGGACTGGCCGTGCCACAGGCCGTACTCCAGGCGCAGGAAGCCGGTGAAGTCCTTGTCCTGGGCCTTGTCGGCAAGCCCGTCGGGCCGGCCGTCGATCTTGCCGTCGAGGTCGGCGAAGGTGCCGTAGGCGGCGCCGAGCGAGGCGTACTGGAGGTGGGCGGTGAGCCAGTCGGCCTTGGCGGTGGCGAGGTCGCCGCCGTGGACGTCGGCCTGGAGCTTCTGGGTCTGCGTCAGCAGGGTCGCGAGGCCCTTGTTGACGTAGTCCTTGTAGGCGTCGAGCGGGCCCTTGAGGTCGTCCTCGGCGACCGGCTTGACGGCCTTGACCTGGCCGCCGCCGGTGACGTGCACGGCGGCCGAGGTGACGGAGGTGCCGCCGGTGGGTACGCAGCGCCAGGCGTAGTCGCCGGAGCCGATGGTCGCGGTCAGCGCGCGGGTGGTGCCGGGGGCCAGGCCCTCGATCTCGCCGTAGACGGCGCCGCTGGCCGGGTTGACCAGGTAGACCTCGGAGACCTTGTCGCCGGTGTTGTGCATCTGGAACACCTGCTGGCCGGGCAACGGGGTGCTGAAGCCCTTGCCGCACTCCTGCTCGGAGACGGACACGGTGGCGGAGCTGCTCTGTTTGCCGTCGCTGACCGCGATCACGGCCCCGGCGACCACCACCGGCACCGCGACCAGCGCGGTCGGCACGGCCCAGCGCGGCCGTCCGGACCGCACCGGCCCGGCGGCCTCGGGCGCGGCCGCGACCGCCCCGGCCTTCTCGCCCTGCGCCGCCTTCCCGGGGGCCGGAGCGGTCTTGCCGCCGCGGACGCCCTCGACGAACAGCGTCATCACGATGCACAGGTAGGCGAGGTAGCCGACGACCTGGAGGACCGTCATGGTGACGGTCAGGTTGAGGGTGCCCTGCACCAGCGTGGCGTACCAGGAGGAGGCGTCCAGGTGGCCGCTCAGGTCGAAGGCGTACGAGCTGCCGCCGCCGACCAGCCCGGACTCCTGCAGGTCGCGCAGGCCGTAGCCGAGCACACCCGCCGCGACCACGATCAGGCCGGCGCCGGTGATGGTGAAGAACCGGGTGAGGTTCATCTTCAGCGCCCGCCGGTACAGGCCCCAGCAGAGGCCGGCCGAGAGCACCAGGCCGACGGCCGCGCCGAGCAGCGGCCCGGTGGACTCCCCGGCGGTGCGCACGTTGGTCCACAGGAAGAGCGAGGTCTCCAGGCCTTCGCGGCCGACGGCCAGGAAGCTGGTGAGCACCAGCGCGCCGGCGCCCATCGCCAGCGAGGCCTGGACCTTCTCCTTCAGCTCGGCGGAGAGGGTACGCGCCGAGCGGCGCATCCAGAACACCATCGCGGTGACGAAGCCGACCGCGATCAGGCTCAGCACCCCGCCGAACGCCTCCTGGGCGTGGCCGGAGAGGTTGGCGGCGGTGAAGGTGAGCACCGCGCCGAAGCTGAGGCTGAGCGCGATCGCCGCCGCGACGCCGGTCCACACCTGCGGCAACCGGGCCTTGTGCCCGAACCGGACGAGCGTGGCGACCAGGATCGACACGATCAGTCCGGCTTCCAGACCTTCGCGCAGCCCGATCAGAAAGCTGGGAAACGCCTCATCCCACATGCAGCGGGCTCCTCCCCCGGTCACCCCGGGTCGTACCTGAACTCGGCGGCCCGCCGCGGGTGGCGGCGGCGCGGCACAGCCGAACGCCCCGGACACGAGGGTCCGGGGCGCTTCGACTTAGCTTAGGCAAACCTTAGAGCCGCCGTGGTCAACAGGACCCCCCGTTCAGGTAAGGGTTCGGTATGAGGGCTGCCGAGCCGGCCCGGCTCAGCCCCACCACTGCTCCGGCACCGTCTCCGGCTCCGCCGGCACCGCCACCGGCGCGGCGGCGGGCGTCACCAGCAACTCGCCGCCGCCCGTCTCGGCGACCAGGTAGCCGCACTCGCGCAGCACGACGGCGGCCGCACCGCTGACCGCCTCGCGCGCTCCCCGGGAGGGCGGCCCGTCCGGCCCCTCCCCCGGCGACCAGCCGACCGCCACCCCCGGCGGCCGATGGCCGATCCGCAGCAGGGACGGGCCCGACCCGGCGTCGATCCCGGCGCGGGCGAGGGCCGCGGTGACGTCCTCGAAGAGTTCAGGGTGATCCACCATTGGCGCAGCGTAGGCCCGGGATCGCGCGACCTCCGGACGCGGCGCGCGCCGAAACGGTTCAGCGGCACCCGGGCGCAGCACCGCCACCCGTCCGGCGGCCGATCAGACGCCAGGACCCCCCGTACGGACCGACACGAGCGGCCGTACGGACCGATGGACGTGCACAGTCGGCCCCCTGCCGACAGCATGACAGAGTAAGCGCTCCATCACCCTGAGCAACGGGCCAGTGGGTCACCCGCTCCGCGTGCCGGTTCAGCCGGCGGGCCCGTATCGAGAGGTCCCATGATCACAACACTTCGCCGGCCGGCGTCTTTGCCGGCGGGCCTCCAGCCCGGCACGCCGAGGACGCCGGGGAGCCCGTCGTGAGAACCGACCAGCAGTCGCAGCCGGGACCGGTGACCAGCACGCGCGCCAACCCCGCGAACAAGGCCGAGGCCCTGGCCGACTGGACCGACGGCCGGGTCGGCATCTACTCCCTGGCCAAGGCCAATCTGCGCAAGATCTTCCCGGACCACTGGTCCTTCATGCTGGGCGAGATCGCGCTCTACACCTTCGTCATCATCATCATCACCGGCGTCTGGCTGACCCTCTTCTTCAAGCCGAGCATGGGCGAGGTCATCTACGACGGCTCGTACGTCCCGCTCAAGGGCATCCAGATGTCGGAGGCCTACGCCTCGACCATCGACATCAGCTTCGAGGTGCGCGGCGGCCTGCTGATGCGCCAGGTCCACCACTGGGCGGCGATCGTGTTCGTCGCCTCGATGCTGACGCACATGATGCGCGTCTTCTTCACCGGCGCGTTCCGCAAGCCCCGCGAGATCAACTGGGTCTTCGGCGCACTGCTGCTGTTCCTCGGCATGTTCGACGGCTTCATGGGCTACTCGCTGCCGGACGACCTGCTCTCCGGCACCGGCATCCGCTTCATGGAGGGCGCCGTCCTGGCCGTGCCGATCGTCGGCTCGTACCTGCAGTTCTTCATGTTCGGCGGCGAGTTCCCCGGCCAGGACATCGTGCCGAGGCTGTTCACCGTGCACGTCCTGCTGATCCCGGGGGTCATGGTGGGCCTGCTCGCGGCGCACCTGATCCTGGTCTTCTACCACAAGCACACCCAGTTCGCCGGGCCGGGCCGGACCAACAACAACGTGGTCGGCATGCCGCTGATGCCGGTCTACATGGCCAAGGCCGGCGGCTTCTTCTTCCTGGTCTTCGGCGTGGTCGCGTTCATGTCGGCGATCGCCACCGTCAACCCGATCTGGGCCTACGGCCCCTACCGGCCCGACCAGGTGTCCACCGACGCCCAGCCGGACTGGTACATGGGCTTCTCCGAGGGCCTGGTGCGCGTGATGCCCGGCTGGGAGATCAGCGTCTGGGGCGGCCACACCCTGAACCTCGGGGTGTTCGTCCCGCTGATGGTCTTCCCGACCGTGCTGCTGATCATCTGGTGCTACCCGTTCCTGGAGGCCTGGGTCACCGGGGACCGCGGCGAGCACCACATCGCCGACCGGCCGCGCAACGCACCGGTGCGCACGGCCTTCGGCGCGGCCTGGATCGGCCTCTACCTGATCCTGCTGGCCGGCGGCGGCAACGACCTGCTCGCCACCCACTTCCAGCTGTCGATCAACGCGATCACCTACGCGGTGCGCACCGGCTTCTTCGTCGTGCCGGTGGTCGTCTTCGTGGTCACCAAGCGGTGGTGCCTGGGCCTGCAGCGGCGCGACAAGGAGAAGGTGCTGCACGGCCGGGAGACCGGCGTCATCAACCGGCTCCAGCACGGCGAGTTCGTCGAGGTGCACGCCCCGCTCCCGCCGGGCCGGATGTTCACCCTCACCGCGCACGAGCAGCCGCAGCCGGAGGACCTGCCGCCGGAGGTGGACGAGAACGGGGTGGTCCGCAAGGCCGGGCTGTTCGCCCGGGCGAGGGCCAAGCTGTCCCGCGGCTTCTACGGCGAGGGCAGCCAGATCGCCAAGCCCACCGCCGAGGAGCACCAGGAGATCAGCAGCGGCCACGGCCACCACTGATCCCCGCGCACGCCCGAAGGCCCGCCGCGCCGATGACGGCGCAGCGGGCCCTCGGGCGTGCCGGCGGATCGGCCCGGCTCAGGCCTCAGGCCCGCAGGGCCGCCGGGACGACGGCGAACAGCGCCGCCGCCAGGGTGACGGAGAGGCAGAGCGCGGCCCAGCGGGCGCAGATCCGGCGGCACTCGCTGCGGTAGCGGGCGGCCAGCCGGCGGCAGCGCTCGACGGCGCGGTCGACGACCTCCTCGGCGTAGCGCAGGCGGTCGGCGGCGTAGGCCTGCTCCAGGCTCTCCCGCTCCGCGGCGGGCAGCCACGGGAACTGCCCGGCGAAGGCCCGGGCGTCCCGTTCGGCCGCCGCCACCTCGGCCTCCCAGGCGAGATAGCCCTCCAGCCGGGCGATCTCCGCCCGGGCGTTCACCCGGCCGCCCCCGGCGGGCCGGCCCTGCCGAGGGGTCCGCGCTCCCGGCGGACGCTGTCTGCCACCCATGACCGCTCCTCATGTCCTGTCGAGGCGTGCTGTCGGGACGCCCTGTCGAACCGTCCCGCCGAACCGGCGCGGGAGACCGCTCCGCAACCAGGCCACTACTATCAGTGACCACCCGGGCGGGCAGGGCGACTCGCCGAGCCGCCGCGCGACTCCTCGCAACCCCGCCGGGGCGGATCCGCCCGGGGTGTCGGCTCCGAAAAAGTTGCGTGCCACGCACTCTTGCGCGGCCCGCAGGTTTCCGGGGAGAGTGGTGGGCATGACGAAGAGTCAGATCGGTCTGCGGGAACGGAAGAAGGCCGCGACCCGGGAGGCACTGAGCTGGGCCGCACTGCGCCTGGCGGTGGAACGGGGCCTGGAGAACGTCCGGGTGGAGGACATCGCGGCCGCGGCCGGGGTGTCACCGCGCACCTACAACAACTACTTCTCCAGCAAGGCCGAGGCCATCGTCTCCCGGCACTGCGACCGCATCCGGCTCGTCGGCGAGGCGCTGCGCGAGCGGCCCCCGGCCGAACCGCTCTGGGAGGCGCTCACCCGGGCCACCCTCGCACCCTTCGACGGCGCGGCGGAGCAACCGGACCCGCGGTGGACCGCCGCGGTGCGGCTGCTGCTGCGCGAACCGGCCCTCCAGGCCGAGCTGGCCCGCGCCGGCGCGGACGCCGAGGCCGGGCTCGCCGCAGCGGTGGCCGCCCGGACCGGGGCCGACCCCGGCGGCCTCCACCCCAGACTGGTCGCCGCCGGCGTCCTGGCCGCGCTCAGGGCGGCCAGCGACGTATGGCTGCGCGCCGACCCGCCGGTACCGCTGCAACCGCTCCTGGCGGAGGCGCTGCGGCAGCTGGCGGCCGGCCTCCCCGAACCGTCGTCCTCGTGAACTCACCGTCGCACAGGGGGATTTACCATGACCCACGATGTCATCATCGCCGGCGCCGGCCCGAACGGGCTGATGCTGGCCTGCGAACTGGCGCTGGCCGGAGTCCGGCCGGTGGTGCTGGACCGGCTGGCCGAACGCTCGTCGGAGCAGAAGGCGAACGGGCTGGTCGGCCAGGTGATCCGGCTGTTGGACCACCGCGGCCTGTACGAGCGGCTCGGCGGCCCGGACGCCCCGGCCCCGGTGCCCCGCTTCGTGTTCGGCGCGTTCCCGCTGGACCTCCGGGAGCTCGACGGCAACCCGCTGTACGCCCTGCCGGTGCCGCAGCACCGGATCGAGCAGGCCCTGGCGGAGCGGGCCCGCGAACTCGGCGTGACCGTGCACCACGGCCGCGAGGTCACCGGCCTGACCCAGGACGAGGCGGGGGTGACCGTCGAGGTCCACGGACCGGACGGGCCGGAGCGGCTGCGCGCCCGGTACCTGGTCGGCGCCGACGGCGGCCGCAGCACCGTCCGCAAGCTGGCCGGGATCGGCTTCCCCGGGGTCACCTCGCCCGACCCCGTCGCGCGCATCGCCCACGTGCGCCCGCCCGAGGGGGTGCAGGTGCTCGACACCGGCGAGGTGCTGCTGCCCGGATGCCCGACGCCGTTCCGCCCGTTCACCCACACCCGCACCGCACACGGGGTGTTCGTGCTCGCCCCGATGGGCCCGGAACTCGCCATGATGGCCACCATGGAGTGGGACGGCCCGCCCGTCGACGAGACCGTGCCGGCCACGCTGGACGAACTGCGCGCCAGCGTCCGCCGGGTGACCGGCGCCGACCTGCCGCTCGCCCCGGCCGGCACGCCCGGCGCGCACACCCCGCGCCGCCAGGTCGGGCACAACACCCGGCTCGCCGAGCGCTACCGCGAGGGCCGGGTGCTGCTGGTCGGCGACGCCGCGCACGTGCACGCCGCCACCGGCGGTCCGGGCCTCAACCTCGGCCTCCAGGACGCCGCGAACCTCGGCTGGAAGCTGGCCGCCGACCTCCAGGGCTGGGCCCCGCCCGGCCTGCTGGACAGCTACCACCGCGAGCGGTACCCCGTCGGCGAACGGGTCTTCATGCACTCGCAGGCCCAGATGGCCCTGATGTCCCCGGGCCCGGCCGTCACCGCCCTGCGCGCCCTGTTCGGCGAACTGCTCGCGTACCAGGACAACCTCGGGCGGATCGCCGCGCTCATGGCGGGCAGCGACGTCCGGTACGACACCGACTGCCCGCACCCGCTCGCCGGCGGCTTCGCGCCGGACCTCCCGCTGACCACCGCCGCCGGCCCCACCCGGCTCGCCGAACTGGCCCGTGGCGGCCGGGCCCTGCTGCTCGACCTCGCGGGGGGCTCACCACGGCTCGCCGACCTCGCGGCCGGCTGGAAGGGCCGGGTGGACGTGCTCACGGCCGACTGCCCGCAACCGCCCGCCGGCGCGATGCTGGTGCGCCCGGACGGCTACGTCGCCTGGGCCGCCACTCCCGGGGAGGAGGATCCGGACGGGCTGCTGCGCGCGCTGCACTCCTGGTTCGGCGAACCGGACTCCGCCCGCTGCTGAGCACCCGCACCCGGACGCCCCACCGGCCCCGGTCGGGGCGTCCGGGGCCGGGGGGAGAGAATGGACCGCATGTCCCCACGTCGCCCCGCGCCCCGCGCCGCCGCCTCCGCGCCCCGGCTGCTGCCCTCCTCCCCCTGCCCCTGCGGCCTGCCCGCCGCCTACGGCGACTGCTGCGGGCGACTGCACCGCGGCCAGACGGCGGCCACCACCGCCGAGTCCCTGATGCGCTCGCGGTACAGCGCCTTCGCCGCCCAGGACGAGGCCTACCTGCTGCGCACCTGGCACCCGGACACCCGGCCCGCCGAGGTGGACTTCGACCCGGCGCTGCGCTGGACCGGCCTGGAGGTGGTGTCCACCACCGAGGGCGGCGCCTTCCACGCGGAGGGCACGGTCGCCTTCCGGGCGCACTGGACCGAGGGCCGCGAGCAGGGCGTGCTCACCGAGCACAGCCGGTTCGTCCGGCACGAGGGCGCCTGGGTGTACCTCGACGCACTCTCGCTCGGCTGACCCTCGGGGTCCCCGGGTTCCCCGGGTTCCCCGGGTTCCTCGACGGGCGAACTCCTACAGGTAGTCGTCCAGTCGGCCGAGGGCGAAGCCCTGCGCGGTGACGTCGTTGACGACCTTGCGGAGCAGGTCCGGCATCGAGGCCTTCCAGAGGTCGACGCCCCGGAAGTGGGTGAGGATGATGTCGCCCGGGTGGAGCTTCCGGTCGTTGTAGCGCCACTCCATGTGGTCCGGGAAGGCCTCCTCGTTCCACAGCGGCACCGCCTGGACCCCGCAGGACGCCGCCGCGCGCAGCGTGTCGTCGTTGTACTCGCCGTACGGGGGCCGGAACAGCCGGGGGCGGACGCCGATCTGCTTCTCCAGCTGGTCCTGCTGACGGCAGATCTCGTCGCGCTGGGCCCCGTAGTCGAGGACCTTCAGGTTGCGGTGGTTGATGGTGTGGTTGTTGATCTCCACCCCCTGGGCGTGCAGGTCGCGGAAGTAGCCGTAGTTCTCGCGGGCCAGGTAGTCGGAGATGTAGGTGCTGAGCGGGATGCCGAGTTCGTCGGCCATCCGGGAGAACTCCGGGTCCTTCTCGGCGCCGTCGTCGACGGTGAGGAAGACCACCTTCTCGTCGGTCGGCACCCGGTAGACCACCGGCGGCCGCCCCTCCTTGAGCTTCACGCCCTGCGACTGGGCCAGCACCGGCCTGGTCGCCGGGCGTGGCGGCGCCTTCAGCGGCGGGGCCTCCAGGCCCCAGCGGTGCGCGGTCTCCAGGGCCGCCCCGGTTTCCGACTCCTGGCGGGCGACCGCCTCGGTGCCGGCCTCCTCCTCCTTGCGGGCCAAGCCCGGCAGCACCGGCAGCGCCTCGGGCGGGCGGCCGACCCCGTGTTCGACGACGGGCACGGCACCCGGCGCGGGCGGGACGACAGCCGGCCGCGCGGGGTCGACCGGCCCGGCACAGCCGGCGGCGACGGCGGAGAGGCAGACGGTGGCCAGCAGACCGGTCCGCACACCCGCCCGCACACCGGCGCCGCGTCCCTGAATTCCCCTCAAACCCGCATTAATGCGATGATTTGATGATCTGTTCATAGAAGCACTGCTCCCCCGCAGCGCACCCCCGCCAATCCCCTCATCACCCGTGCGGGGCAACGACGCGCCAGGCCCCTTGCCCTTCCTTTGCCGAACCGGCCGGGCACCCGACCGGCCGGGCACCCGAGTCGACCGGGCACCCGCGCGAAAACCCGATTGCGGCCCGGACCAGCGACCACCGATCATGCGCCCATGACCGACACCGCGCCCCGCACCGCCCGCCTCTGGTCCGTCGCCACGGCGGACGTCACCGCACCCGAGGCCCTGGCCCTGCTGCGCGAGTACTACTACGACGTGGCCAACCGCTACTACCGACTGCACCTCGGCCGCGAAGGCACCCCCGAGGAACTGGAGTCGGGGCTGGCCGGCTCCCCCAGCGACGACCTCGCCGCACCGGACGGGCTCTTCCTGCTCGGCCACTACGACGGCGCGGCCCAGTCCTGCGCCGGGCTGCGCCGGCGCGACGCCGACACCGTCGAGCTGACCCGGGTGTTCGTCCGCCCCGGCCTGCGCGGCACCGGCGGCGGCGCCCGGCTGCTCGCCGCCGTCGACGAGGCCGCCCGCTCGCTCGGCGCCCGGCGGATCGTCCTCGACACCCGCCTCGACCTGGTCGAGGCCCGCGCGCTCTACACCCGCCACGGCTACCGCGAGATCCCCGCCTACAGCAGCGGCCCGTACGCCCAGGTCTGGTACGGCAAGGAGCTGGCCGGCTAGGTCGTGCCCTTAACCCGCCTGCGTCAGGGCTGCCGTCAGCTCCGCCGTCGAGGGCGGGTTGGCGCCGGGGCGGGAGACGGTCAGCGCGGCGGCCGTCACCGCCTGGGTGAGGCAGCCGGCGAGGTCGGCGCCGGCCGCGCGGGCGTGCAGGAAAGCCGCCGTGAAGGAGTCCCCGGCGCCGACGGTGTCGGCGACCGGCACCGGAACGGCTGCGGCCCGCGCGTGCCCGCCCTCGGCGGTGAGCGCGAACGCGCCGTCGGCACCCAGGGTCACCGCGACCACGGCCGGGCCGAGGGCGAGCCAGCGGCGCGCGACCGTGTCCGCTTCCTCGCCGGGGTAGAGCCAGGCCAGGTCCTCGTCGCTCGCCTTGACCACGTCGCTCAGCGCCACGCAGCGCTCGACCCGCCGCACGGCCTGCGCCCGCTCGCCCATCAGCGCGGGGCGCACGTTCGGGTCGTAACTGATCTGCGCCCGGCCGCGCCACCGCTCGACCAGCGCCAGCACCGCCGCCGCGCCCGGGTCGGTGACCGCCCCGATCGAGCCGAGGTGGATCGCGCCCGGCGCTTCGGCGAGTTCGGTCGGCGGCAACGTCCAGCCGATGTCGAAGGTGTAGCGCGCCCGCCCCTGTCCGTCGAGGCGCACCACGGCCGAGGGGGTCCGCGCCACCCCCGCGGCCCGGACCACCACCCCCGCCGACTCCAGGTGCGCCCGGATCAGCCGGCCGTTGGCGTCGTCCCCGAGCTGGGTGAGCAGGGTGGCGGGCCGCCCCAACCGGGCCAGGCCGTACGCGACGTTCGCGGGGCTGCCGCCGGGGTGGACGGTGTCCGGGGCGCCATCCGTGCGGACGACGTCGGCGACGCACTCGCCGATCACCAGAACGTGCGAATCGGGGCTGGTCACGGCGGCTCCTGGCATCCGGTACGCGGGCGTCGTCTCGGCCGCCAGCCTACGGGGTGCACCCGGGCATGAAGGACGGCCGCCGGACCTGGCCAGGTTCTCCGACGGCCGTGGCCTCGTCCGTCAGGGGGCGAAGCACTTCGAACGTTAGTCAGCGCGCGGCGGCCCCGCCATCGCTGTAGGCCGTCCGGGGGATGGCCTCGTGTCGACAGCCGTCCGGGCGGCGGCGCCGGGCGGGTGCCCCGGTCCGCTAGGGTCCGTGCCCGGTGCGTCGCGCACGTACCGCCGCCAGGCCCCTCGGGGCCACGACTCCCGAAGTGCGGTGATCGCCCTGTCCAGGCCCCGTCTCGGCCTCGTCCTCCCCCTCGTGCTCAGTGCGGCGCTGCTGTCCGCCGGCACCAGGGCCGCCACCGCCGCGGACGGCCTCGGCGACCCGGTCTTCCCCTCGCTCGGCAACAGCGGGTACGACGCGCTCGCCTACGACCTGTCCTTCGACTACCGGGCCGCTACCCGCACCGTCGACGCGACCGCGGTGATCACCGCCCGGCCGTCCCGCACCCTGGCGCGCCTGGAGCTGGACGCGCTGGGCCTGACCGTGCGCGCCGTCCGGGTCGACGGGCGCCCGGCGGAGTTCGCCGCCCACGACGAGAAGCTGACCATCACTCCGGCCCGGCCCCTGCACCGCGGCACCACCGCACGGCTGACCGTCGAGTACACCGCCGACCCGCGCGCCAGGCTCCCGCACACCGGCTGGGTCCCGACCCCGGACGGCTTCGCGGTGGCCGGCCAACCCGACAGCGCGCACACCGTCTTCCCGTGCAACGACCACCCCAGCGACAAGGCCCGGTTCACCATCGCCGTCACCGCGCCCGACGGCCTGCTGGGCGTCGCCAACGGGGAGTTGGCGCAGACCGAACGGCTCGGCGACGGCCGGACCACCCGGCGGTACGCCTCCCGCGAGCCGATGGCCACCGAGCTGGTGCAGGTCTCCGTCGGGAACTACACCGTCCGCGAGCGCACCGGCCC
Organism: Kitasatospora sp. NPDC056731; assembly: GCF_040687675.1. Lineage (NCBI taxonomy): Bacteria > Bacillati > Actinomycetota > Actinomycetes > Kitasatosporales > Streptomycetaceae > Kitasatospora > Kitasatospora sp. NPDC056731. Next base: position 48,134 of record NZ_JBFBNR010000018.1, on the reverse strand, counting down.
GCACGGCCTGCCGCTGCGCGACGTCGTCCCGACCGCCCGGGCCGCCGACCTCGAACCCGCCCTGGCGCTCACCGCCGACCAGCTGACCTGGGCCGAGCAGCACCTCGGGCCGTTCCCCTTCGAGACCTACGGCCTCCTGCCGGCCGACACCGACGACCCGGCCGCGTTCGGCTTCACCGGCCTGGAGACCCAGACCCTCACCCTCTACAAGCCGAACTTCCTGCGCCAGCCCGAGTCCGCGATCGGCTCGCACCAGATGCACGAGCTGGTGCACTCCTGGTTCGGCGACAGCGTCTCCCCCGCCAGCTGGGCGGACCTGTGGCTCAACGAGGGGCACGCCGACTACTACGCCCTGGTCTACCGCTACGAGCGCGGCTGGCCGGACGCCTGGGGCCACACCACCCTGGTCGACCGGATGCGGGCCCTCTACGGCCTCGGCGACCAGTGGCGGCACGACTCCGGACCGGTCGCCACCCCCAGCGCCGCCAAGCTCTTCGACAGCCAGCGCTACACCGGCGGCGCGCTGGTGCTGTTCGCGCTGCGCGAGCGGGTCGGCCCCGAGGCCTTCGACCGGATCGAGCGCACCTTCCTGCGTGAGCACCGGTACGGCACCGCCAGCACCCAGGACTACCTGCGCGCCGCCTCCGAGGTCTCCGGCCAGGACCTCTCCGGCTTCCTCACCGACTGGCTGTACGGGCTGCGCACCCCGCCGATGCCCGGCCACCCCGACTGGACGGTCACCCCGGTGACCGCGGACCCGGCGGCGGCCGCCCGCGGTGTCCCCACCGAGGCGCCGCACGGCTCCGGGACGCTCTGACCCACCGTCGCCGGGCCGGCCTGATCCGCGGTCCGGCCTGATCCGTGGTCCGCCCGATCCGTGGTCCGCCGCCCCCTGCGTCCCACCCGTACGCCCCTGGCGCGCCGCATCGTGCGCCCGGACGCCCCGTGAGCGCCTCTGGCCGGACGGGCCCGACGGGGCCATCGTGGTGCCCACGGCCCGCCCGCCGCCCGGCCGAGTCCCGGCCGGCTCGCGGGCCGTCCAACCTCCCCGCGCCGGTCCGCCGAAAATCCCCGTGCCCGGAAGACAACCCGAAACACCGTCCAGCACGTTCATCAGCTGTGAGTAGGACACCACGATCGCGGCCCAGCAGGCCGCCACGGCTGACAGGGACGGCACGGACACCATGGCGGGGACGGCGGGATGAGGGATGGCACACCGGACTTCGAGGAGTTCGTCTCCGCCTGCGGCCCGAAGATGCTGCGGGTGGCCTGGCTGTTGACCGGCGACCCGCACCAGGCCGAGGATCTGCTGCAGACCGCGCTCGCCAAGGTCTGGCCCAAATGGGACCGGATCTCCATCGACCGGCCCGAGGCCTACCTGCGGAAGGTGCTGGTCAACTGCAACGTCTCCTGGTGGCGCCGCCGCTGGACCGGCGAACTGCCGCACGGCGAACTGCCGGAGCCGCCGCCGGCCAGCGCGGACCCGTACGAAGGGGTGGTGCTCGGAGAGGTGGTCGCCCAGGCCGTCCGTGCCCTGCCGCCGCGCCAACGGGCCGTGGTGGTGCTGCGCTTCTTCGAGGACCTCAGCGTCGAGGAGACCGCCGAGGTCCTGGGCTGCAGCACCGGCACGGTCAAGAGCCAGACGCACCGCGCGCTCGCCGCGCTGCGCGGCCGGCTGCCGGCCCGGGAACTGCTGCTGGCGGGGGGACCTCGTGATCGGTACTGACCTGCTGGACCCGGACGACCCGAGGCCGGACGGCGGTGAGGGCGAGGATGAGCTGCGGATCCTGCTCCACCAGGCCGTACCGGAGCTCGCCACGCCCGAGGACCGGATGGAACGGGTGCGCGCCCGCGCCATCGGCACCCAACGCCGACGGCGGGCCGCCGGGCTCGGGGCCGGACTGACCGCCGGGCTGGTCGCCGCGGCGCTGGCCGCCGCGCCCGCGATCGCGCCCACGCCGGAGCGGGGGGTGGCGGCGGCGGGGCCGAGTGTGGCGGCCGGACCGGCCGAGACGGTGCCGGGCGGGGAGCCGCCCGTTCCGACGGCCGGCGCCGGCGCCAGCGCGACACCGACCATGGCGCCGACGGCCAGGTCGCAGGTCCACTTCCCGTCGTACCCGAACGTGGCGCTCGACCTGCCGAGCGGCTGGTACAGCCAGAGCACCTTCAGCGGCGACCCCCGGAACGGCATCGGCTACCTGGCCAACGGGCCGATCGGCCCCGTGTCCCCCTGCCGGACGGCGGGCATCGCCTGCCCGGGCGACACGCTGTTGCCCGTCGGCGGCGCCCTCCTCACCCTCCGGTTGGTGGACCAACCGGACCTGGTCGGGAAGTTCACCACCTCATCGGCCGTCACCTCCGACATCGCGCTCGACAAGGAATGCCTCACGCTCGGCGGCACCCGGGAACTCATCGGCCACCGGGCCGTCGCCCGGACCGGCACGCTGGTGCTGATCCAGCTGACGGCCTGCATGCGGGTGCCGTCGCACGTGACGATCCAGCAGGTGCAGCAGGTGCTGGACTCGATCCGGGCCGCCGAGGGGAGCAGTCCCTCGCCGACCACGACCCGCTGAGGACCGTCCGGGCCGCGCTGGCCGCCCCGCGTTCAGTGTCAGTGGCTCCTGCTAGCGTCCCGAGCACGATCAGAGAACGGGGGTCCTCTCATGGGTGGCGAGCGGCGACGGGCAGATGCCGGGGGCTGCGACCGGTGGACGGCGTGGTGGTACGGCGAAGGTGGCGTGGCGGCCCTGCGCGGTGCGGACGCCCTGCCGATCACCGGCGGGCTGATACCCGGGGTCTGGTCTCTCTCCTCGGGTGCTGCCGGGCGGGCGTTCCACCGGTCCTGACGCGGCCGGGACACGGCGGTGCGGGCCCGGCGGCCGTTGCCGGGCCCGCACCGGGCGGGTCAGTACCGGGCGGCTCAGTACCGCAGGACGGCCGCGATGTGGCCGCGGGCGTCGAGTTCGCCGGTGGGGACGAACTGCACCTTGGCGCCGGTGTCGAGGGCGCGCTCCACGATCTCGTCGACCATGTCCTCGCGGACGTCGGGCTCACCGGCCGCCGCCGGGACGAGGTGGTTGTCCGTCACCCGGACGGGCTGCCAGTAGTCCTCCTCCACCGCGACCAGCGCGGCGCGGCCCTCGGCGACGGTCTGCCAGACCTCGTCGATGCCGGCGGCCAGGCCCTTCACACCCTGGGCCTGGTCGAGGCGCTCGTGCAGCTCGGTGACGGCCTTGCTGCCCTGCTCGGCGACCGTGGACCGGACGGCCTCGGCCACCGCGGCGGCGGCGGCATGGCCGAGGCCGCCGCGCGAGACCTGGGCGGTGGCCCGCTTGGCGGCGGTGCCGACCTCGTCGAGCAGGGAGATCGCGGCGGCCTCGCCGAGCACGTACAGCGGGCGGTTGTCGGTCTCCAGCACGGCGGCCAGCGCGGTGTCGGCCGAACGCAGGAAGCGGCGGGTCTCCTCGTCGCGGAAGGTGCTCGGTACGTCCCCGATCCGCTCCTTGCGCTCGACGTCCCAGTCCGGCGGGACCTGGTCGAGCGGGAAGGCGGCACTCGTGTGCTCGGCCAGGTGCGCCCCGCTGCCGCTGAACAGGGCGACCCGGTCGGCGGCGACGGTCAGCACCCAGTAGGGCGCACCGGCGGTGTAGGCGGAGACCAGGTTGCGGGTCAGGAAGGTCTCGGACAGCACGACCCGGGCGGGCACCGGGCGCGGCAGGGACCACACCTGGTGCTCGCCGGGGGCGGCGTAGATCACCAGGCCGTCCTCGGCGTGCACGAGGTCGACCTCGGTGAGCGCGCGGTCCAGCTGCTCGACGACGTCCAGCCGGTCGGCCCGGCTGACCGCCTCGTCGGCGTGCAGCCGGTTCTTCGCCTCGGCGACGAGATTGCGCAGGCGGACCGGGTCCTGGGTGTTGTCGGGCTCGCTGCGGTGGGTGGGCAGCAGAACGGAGACGGCCGGGTAGCGCCGGGGGCGGCGCAGCTCGGCGAGGACGGCTGGCGTGAGCTCGGCTGCGTGCATCGGGTGCCCTTCGTGTCGCGGTGGGGGGTCCTGGTCGATGAGACCGACGTCGATGAGACCGAAAGTGTGGTGATTCAACCGATTTGCCGGAATCATTCCCGACCCCTCCCCATCCCACCGCCCTCCCACGCCTCCCGCCACCGGAAAAGGCCCGGGGCCCGGCAGCCCGTCCGGCGCCCGCGGTGCCGCCGTTCGGCCGACCGGCCGTCACCGGGCTGCGGCTGTGCCACGGCCCCGGCCGCACGGCCACGGACGAGGGAATCCGCCGCCGCCCTCGTAACCCGCCCGGCGGATCGTCGTTGGACCCGCCATGAAGAAGCGCAGCATGCTCGCCGTCGCCTCGCTCGCCGTGGGTTTCGTGGCCTCGCTCACCGCACCGAGTGCGCACGCCAGTGCCGTCGGGGGGCAGGACGGAATGTCCGGGTCGCTGACCAGTGCGCCGGACGCGTTGCCGGGGCAGGTCGGGGACGCGGGCGGCGTGGTCGGGGAGGCGACCGGGTACGTAACGGGCTCGGCCGACGGACTGGTCGGGGTCACCCCCGCATAGCTCGCAGCAGCGGGGCGTCAGGGCAGCGGGGCGGTACGGCGTCAGGGCAGCTGGGCGCCGAGGTCCTGGGTCCAGTAGACGCCGGCGGGGCCGGTGGCCAGACCGATGCCGACGTCCTTGAAGCCGCAGTCCAGCATGTTGGTCTGGTGGATGCCGCCGTCCATCCAGTGGGCGACCACCGCGGCGGGGGACGTCGGGCCCCGGTCGAGGTTCTCGCCCCACTGGGACCAGCGGTAGCCGACGGCGGTCAGCCGGGCGTCGGTCCGGACACCGTCCGGGTTGACGTGGTCGAAGAAGCCGCGGGCGACCATGTCGTCGGCGTGCTTCTGGGCGGCCGTGTGCAGTCGGGGGTCGATCCGCAGGGGGGCGCAGCCCACCTTGCCGCGTTCGGCGTTGACGAGGTCGACGAGCTGGCGCTCCGGGCTGGGCGGCGGCGGGGCCACCGACCGGGTGGCGGTGGGTGACGGCGTGGCCGTCGCCGTCTCGCTGGGGGTCGGCGTGGGCGTGGCCGCCAGGGTGACCGGGGCGGAGGCCGGGGTCGCGGTGGGCACCGGGGCGGCGGGAGCGGCGACCGGGGTGGTGGGTTCGGGGGCCACCTCCAGCGGGGTTTCGGCGGGGTGCGACCAGACCAGGGCGAGGGTGGTGACGGTCACCACCGCCACCGCACCGCTCGCCAGGACGGCCTTGCGCGCGGCCGTCCCGGCCCAGCCGCCGTGGGTGCTCGCGGCGGTCGGGGCGGCGGTGGCAACGGTGGCCGCGGTGTGCTGGAAGTGCAGCAGCGCGGGCGAGCCGAGCGGGATCGGCACCAGGGCGAGGCCGGCCAGCAGCCCTTCGGCGGGGAAGAGGTCGCGGCCGAGGCGGTCGCAGGTGGCGCAGCCGCGGATGTGGCGGGCGATGCGCTTGCGCCACACGGAGTTGGGGGTGCCGTCGAAACCGGTGGTGACGTCGGCGAGTTCGGGGCAGCGGGGGTAGGCGCCGAGGGCGCGGACGACGATCCGGCCGGCTTCGAGCTGCTTCTTCATCCGCTGCACGCGGACGGCGGTGTGCTGCGGGGTCAGGTCGAGGGCTTCGGCCAGTTCGGCGCGGGTGAGTTCGCCGCTGGCCTCCAGCCACCAGAGGGCGAGGAGTTCGCGGTCGTCGGGGTCGAGCCAGCGGGTGGCCTCGGCGACTTCCCGGCGCTGGCCGGAGAGGCCGAGGCGCAGGACGGTGAGGTCGGTGAAGTCGGCCCTGGGGTCGGCGAGTTCCCAGGTCTCGTCGAGGCCGCCGACGGTGGGCTGCTGCTGGCCGGCAGCGTGGCGGCGACGGATCTGGTTCATGGTGATGGCGACCAGCCAGGAGCGGAAGGACTCCGGCTCGCGCAGCCCGTCCAGGCCGTCCAGGGCGCGGATCATGGTCTCCTGGGCGACGTCGTCGACGTCGGCGTGACCGTCCAGGGCGCGCCCGGCGACGTTGTAGACGAGCGGCAGCCAGGCGGCGACCAGCGCCTCCTGGGCCTGCCGGTCGCCCGCCTGGGCCGCGCGTACCAGGGTGGTCCCGGTCCTGTTCTGCACGTCAGCGTTCATGGTCCGCACTCCGTCTTGCCGTGTTCCGTCCGCCGCTGCCTCCTCGGAGACCTGTGGTGAGTGATCAGATAACAACAATTTGCGCGGAATCGGAAAACGGGCCCTGCCGGAGGGCCGGTCAGGCCGGGGCGGCGAAGACCTGGGTCCACCAGGGGCCGCCGGAACCGGTCCGCACACCGACCCCGAGCTGCTTGAACGCGCAGTTCAGGATGTTCGCACGGTGACCGGGGCTGTTCATCCAGGACTCCATCACCGCGGCCGGGTCCTTCTGGCCGCGGGCGATGTTCTCGCCCCAGGTGCTCCAGCGGTAGCCGGTCGCCTCGATGCGGTGGTCGGCGTGGTCGCCGTCGGGGCTGGCGTGGTCGAAGTAGTTGCGGTCCGCCATGTCGTCGCTGTGCGACTGGGCGGCGCTGGCCAGCCGGGGCTCGGCGCTGACCGGGCCGCAGCCGGCCTTGGCGCGTTCGACGTTGACCAGGTCGACGACCTGCTGGGCGGAGGAGGGCGCGGCGCCGCCGCCGACCGGGGTGGGCACCGAGGCGCCCGTAGGGGCGGGGGCGCCGGTGCGCTGCGCGGCGGCCGGGGTGCCGGTGGGCTTGGCGGGAGCGGGAGCGGTCACGGGCGTGCTCGGGCCCGGCTTCCCGGTGGCCGTCGGGGTCGGCGTCGCCCTCGCGGTCGCCGGGGCCGTCGGGGACGCCGGGGCGGCGGGGGTGGTCGCGGCGGCACTGGCCGGAGCCGACGCCGGGTCGGTGGCGGCCGAGGTGGCCGGGGTGGCCGGCGGCGCGGCGACGTCGGGGCCCGCTCCCCCGGCGCCGGGGACCTGGATGCCGTCGTGGGTGCCGGCCTCGGCGGCTATCAGGGCGGCGTCCGCCGCCATCGCCTGGCCGGTGGTGTCCCGGTCGGCCTGCTTGCCGCCGTAGGCCGCGTAGCCGGCGCCGACCAGGGCGGCGAGCAGTCCGGTGCCGGCCACGGCGGCGGCGACGGCGGCGACCGGGCCGACCGGACCGCGCCGTCGGGCCCGGCGGCCCCGGCCTCCAGGGCGTTCCGTGTGCCGCTGGGCGGCCCGACGCGCGGCGCGGCCGCCGGGTCGGCCGGAGGCTCCGCTCCGTGCACCGCTCTCGGCACCGATCGCCGGGAGGATGGTCGTCCTGTCGTCGCTGTTCACGTGCCCACGCTTTCTGTCCGGGTCGGCGGGTCGGGTGCCGACACCTGGGAGACCGCCCGGCGGCGCGCCGATAACAGAAAGTCCGAACGAATGTCCGGCGGCAGGATCACGGACCCGCCGCGACCGCACCCTGGGCCCGCTCCCGAGGCACGACCTCAGGCCGCCCGGACACGGGTCACGGGGCGTCCGGGGCCATGTCGTAGGTGACGAACATGGTCCGGGTGGCGACCTGGTCGTACTTGCTGCGGGCGCGGTGGTTGTCGTCGGCGGTGATCCAGCGGACGGTGTTCCAGCCGCGCTCGGCGGCGATCGCCCGCAGCCGGGCCAGCAGCTGGTCCACCGCGCCGCCGCCGCGCACCTCGGGCGCGACGAACAGGTCGTCGAGGAAGCCGCCGACGGCGCCGTGCAGGGGGCGGGCGAACGGGCGGTAGTGGGCGAGTCCGACCGGCGTGCCGTCGCCGTCGCGGACCAGCAGGCCCTCCAGTTCGTGGTCCGGGTCGTGGAGCCAGGACCAGACCAGTTCGGCCTTCTCCTCCGGCATCGGCACCCGGTAGAACGCGCAGTAGCCACGGAAGAGTTCGCGCCAGGCGGGGTAGTCGGCGCGCTCCGGCGCGCCGACGCTCCAGCGGGTCGTGGTGGTCAACTCGGTCTCCCTCGGTCGGGCGGGCCCGGGGTCGCCGGGCCGCGGTGTGGCGCCAGCATGACGGGCCATCGGCTCCGCGCCGAACTCCACCACGGCCAAGACCGGCCGCCCGCGCACTCCACTCCGGCGCGGTACGGGCGCGCCGCCCGCCGTGCGCCGGCCGGTCGGGTGGCCGATCCTGGACGCCCGGCCACGCACCACCCGAGGAGCGCCATGCGGCTGCGGCACCTGGCCCAGACGTCCCGCGCCGTCGCCGCCGAACCCGGACGGCGGGCCAAGACGGCGCTGCTCGCGGACTGCCTGCGCGCACTGGGCCCGGCCGAGGCCCCGGCGGCGGTGGGCCTGCTGTCGGGCGAGTCGCAGCGGCTGCGCACCGGCGTCGGCCCGGCGGGCCTGCGCGACCTGCCGCCGCCCGCCGCCGAGGCCTCGCTCGGCGTCCGGGAGACCGAACGGGAATTGGAGCGGATTGCCGGGGTGCACGGGCCCGGCGCGCAGGCCGAACGGCGGCGGCTGCTGGCCGGGTTGTTCGCCCGGGCGACCGAGGTCGAGCAGGCGTTCCTGCGCGCGGTGCTGGTCGGCGAGCTGCGCCAGGGCGCGCTCGACGCGCTGGTCGGCGACGCCGTCGCCCAGGCCGCCGGGGTGCCCGCGGCGGCGGTGCGCCGGGCGCTGATGTTCCGTGGCTCCGCCCGGGCGGTGGCGGAGGCGGCGCTGACCGGCGGGGCGCCCGCGCTGGCCGCGTTCCGGCTGGAGGTTGGCCGGGCGGTGCGGCCGATGCTGGCCGCCTCCGCGCCCGACGTGGCCTCGGCGCTGGAGCGCACCGGCCCGGCCGCGCTGGAGTGGAAGCTGGACGGCGTCCGGGTGCAGGTGCACCGGGACGGCGCGGAGGTCGCGGTGTTCACCCGCGGCCTGGACGACATCACCGCGCGCGTCCCCGAGGTGGCCGAGGCGGCGCTCGCGCTGCCGCTGCGCTCGGCGGTGCTGGACGGCGAGGCGATCGCGCTCGGGCCCGACGGGCGGCCGCGCCCGTTCCAGGAGACCGCCGCGCGCACCGCCTCCCGGCGGGATCCGGAGCGGCTGCGCGCCGAAGTCCCGCTCAGCGCCTTCTTCTTCGACCTGTTGCACCGGGACGGCGAGGACCTGGTGGACCGCCCCGGCCGGGAGCGGTGGGCGGCGCTGGACGAGGCGGTGCCGGAGGGCCTGCGGGTGCCCCGCACCGAGACCGGGGACGGCGAGCGGGCACTGGCGTTCTTCCGCGAGACCCTGGCCCGCGGTCACGAGGGCGTCCTGGTCAAGGACCCGGCGGCCGGGTACGCGGCCGGGCGGCGCGGCGCCGGCTGGATCAAGGTGAAGCCACGGCACACGCTGGACCTGGTGGTGCTGGCCGCCGAGTGGGGCAGTGGCCGGCGGCGCGGTCTCCTCAGCAATCTGCACCTGGGCGCCCGGGCGGCGGGCGAGCCCGGGCTTGGCCCGTGGGTGATGCTCGGCAAGACCTTCAAGGGCCTCACCGACGAGACGCTCGCCTGGCAGACCGCCGAACTCCTCGCCCGCGAGAGCGGGCGGGACGACTGGACGGTGCGGGTCCGGCCGGAACTGGTCGTCGAGATCGCCTTCGACGGTCTCCAGCGCAGCCCCCGCTACCCGGCGGGGCTGGCCCTGCGGTTCGCCCGGGTGGTGCGCTACCGGCCGGACAAGGGCGCGGCCGAGGCCGACACCGTCGCCACCGTCCGGGAGATCGCCGCCGCCGAGGGGCTGTGAGCCGCCCTTTGGCGGAGTAACGTCAATTTCAAACCCCTTTGCGGCGGCGCTGGACCGGCTCCGAACCGAATCGGCCATTCTGGACGATCCCCGCATCGCCCCTCCGTGGACGCAAGGGTGGCGGTTAGGTTGGCAATGACAACGAGAGGCGGCCGCCGGACGCCCGGCGCCGCACTGGCGAGAGGTGCTCGACCATGAAGGTGAGCGTCGACCGGGACCGCTGCTGCAGCTCCGGGATGTGCGTCCTGAACGCTCCGGAGATCTTCGACCAGGACGAGCAGGACAGTCTGGTGATCCTCCGTCAGACCGAGTTCAAGCCCCCGCAGTTCGCCGTGCTGAGGCTCGCCGCCGAGCTCTGCCCGGGCGGCGCGATCACCGTCACCGAGGAGGACTCCGCCGAGGACGCCAGCTGACGCCCCCACCGGCTCCCGACGGCCCCCTGCCCGCGCCGACCCCGGCCACCGTTACGACCGCCGCTCCCGGCCGCCGTCGCGCGAACCGTCGACCCCGGCGCCACCCCACCCACCCGAGGACATTGCGACGCAAGGAGACCCCACCTTGACGAGCACACCCACCGCCCGGACCTTCCCGATGCCAGCCCCGCGCGACGCCGGCTGCCCGTTCAGCCCGCCGCCCGCCTACACCGAGGCCGCCGCGACGGCGCCCATCACCCGTGCCGCCCTGCCCGACGGCGAGTCCTGCTGGCTGGCCACCGGCTACGCCGAGGTCCGCACCATCCTGTCCGACCGCCGCTTCAGCGCGGACGCCCGCCACCCGGGGTTCCCGATGCTGGTGCCCGGCCGCCGGGAGGCCCTCCTCGCCAACCCGAGCTTCCTGCGGCTCGACGACCCCGAGCACGCCCGGCAGCGCCGGATGGTCACCGGCGATTTCCTGGTCAAGCGGGTCGAGGCGATGCGCCCCGGCATCCAGCAGATCGTCGACGAGGCGCTCGACCGGATGACCGACGGCCGGACCGAGGCCGACCTGGTCGCCGACTTCGCGCTGCCCGTCCCCTCGCTGGTGATCTGCCTGCTGCTCGGCGTCCCGTACGAGGACCGGGACCGCTTCCAGGGCCTCAGCCGGACCCTGCTCAACAAGCACAGCTCGGCCGAGGAGGTCCAGGCCGCCTCGGACGAACTGCGCGAGTACCTGGGTGGTCTGGCCGCCCGCAAGCGGGAGGAGCCGGGCAACGACATACTCAGCCGGCTCGCCGTCCGGGACGACCTCACGCCGGACGAGGTCGCCACGACCGGCATCCTGCTGCTGATAGCCGGGCACGAGACGACCGCGAACATGATCTCGCTCTCCACCGCCCTGCTCCTCGACCAGCCCGAGCAGATCGCCAGGCTGGCCGACCCGGCCGCGCTGCCCGGCGCCGTCGAGGAACTGCTGCGCCACCTGACCATCGTGGACCACGGGCTGCCCCGGGTCGCCTTGGAGGACATCGAGCTGGGCGGCACCGTGATCAAGGCCGGGGAGGGCGTGATCGCGCTGATCTCCACCGCCAACCAGGACGAGGAGATGTTCGGCGGCGCCGACCTGCGGCCGGCCGACGAGCTCGACCTCGACCGGGACGCCCGGCGGCACATGGCCTTCGGCTTCGGCGTGCACCAGTGCCTCGGGCAGCCGCTCGCCCGCGCCGAGCTCCAGATCGCCCTGGCCACCCTGTTCCGGCGGCTGCCCGGCCTGCGGCCGGCGGCCACCGGGGAGGGCCGGAAGTTCCGCTCGGAGGCGTTCATCTACGGAATGCGGTCGCTGCCCGTCACCTGGTGACGGCCGTCGGACGGAGGGCGGGGCCGACCGGCGACCGGCGACCGGCGACCGGACAGGGTCTAGGCCGTTCGGCTGGCCCCGGGGCCGGGGCGGGGGCAGGCTGGGGGGTGAGAGACAGACCCGGCCCTGCCGCACCCCGGCTCGGAGCGCGCCCGGACCGGCCGAGGAGACGGAGCCCGCCATGACCGACATGAGCGAACGGGCCGAGATGAGCACGGACCGTGACGAGGACGTCCGCGCCGCGGATCCCGAAGAGGGCATCACCTCGATGCAGAACCTGCACGCGCAGGACACCTCCCAGGCGGAGGGCGAGCCCACCCTGGAGGAGTCCGGTCCGGACCGCTGAACAGCTGTGAGCACCCGACCGCCCGGTGGGACCGGGCGGTCTTCGCGACCGCAGGTGTCGCTGCCCGGACAGCGGCTCACCGGCGGGGGAGGATAAGCGCATGACCGAACACGATCAAAACGGCAGGCAGGCCCGACCGCCCGTCGACCCGCGCACGTCGTGGGCGACCTGGACCACGCAGTCGATCATCAGCGGCCCCGGCGGGGTCACCACCACCGAGATCGGCCCCATCTCCGGCGACCTCACCGTGCACACCACCTGGGTGGACGGCGAGGCCCGGCTCACCGTCCAGTACTCCGGCGCGCTGGACTGGTACACGGTGACCGGCAGCCCCGTCCCGGCGGCCGACGAGACCACCGCGCGGGCGATACACCAGGCGATGGTGAACGGCGTCAAGGCCGGCCGGGGCGCGGCCGCCCCGGCCCCGCCGGACAGGCTCTAGCCAGGAGCCCCCCGCCGGACAGGACCCAACCAGAAACCTCAGTCCCCCGGGACGACCTCGCCCCGCACCGCCGGCGCCGCGGCGGCCCAGTAGGCGCGGTCGACCGGGGGACGCGCACGCAGGTCCGCGCGGACCTCGCCGGCCAGCCGGCGGGTGTCGCGCCGGTTGACGGTGGCGCCGATGCCGGCGCCGACCAGCAGCGGGGTGAGCGACGGCAGGCGGCGCAGCGAGCTGCGGGTGAGCCGGCGGCTGAGCTGCTGGCGCACCTCCGCCCCGAGCGCCAGGGCGGCGAACCCGGCCGGCCGGGACAGCAGCCTCGCGTCGATCCCCCGGCGGTTGGCCCAGGCGCTCAGGTAGGCCCCGGCCCGCTGGGTGACACTGCCCGGCGCCCGGGCGCCGTAGACCTCGTGCAGTTCGGCGATCAGCTTGATCTCCACGGCCGCGACGGCGAGCGTCTCGGCCGCGATCTCCACCGGCATCGCGGGCGGCACCGGCAGCATCGCCGCCGCGCCCACGCCGGCGCCGAGCGCGCCGGAGGCCCGGGCCGCGCCGGTGACCAGCAGGTCGGCCAGCGCCTCGGGGTCGGCCGCGCCGGGGTGCTGGGCGCGCAGCGTGGCGAGGTCGCGCACGGGGATCCGCGGCGCGGCCTGCACCAACTGCTCGGTGAGGGCCCGGCCGCCGAACGCGGCACCCTTGGCGGCGACCCGGCCACCCCGGCCGAGCAGGTGGGCCACGTTCGCCACCAGGGCCCGGCCGCGGCCACGGCCGGCCCGGTACTCGGCGATCTGCCACTCGCCCTCGGGCTGCTCGGCCTGCTCGACCAGTTCGGCGAGCTCGCCGGCCAGGCCGGCGTCGGGCACGGCAGCAGGGGTGGGGGCGGGCTCGGGGGCTGGCCTGGAACGTCCGGGTTTACGGAAGACTGCCATGGATGTCCGGTACCCCCTCCGCCCCCGGGGTACGCCCTACCCGGTGATCTCGACCCCGCGCCAGAACGCCACCCGGCCGCGGATCTCCTCGGCCTCCGGCTTCGGGTCGGCGTAGTACCAGGCCGCGTCGGGATTGGTCCGCCCGTCCACGTCCAGCGTGTAGTAACCGGCGGTACCCTTCCAGCCGCAGACGGTGGTGGTGTCGGACGGACGCAGGAATTCGGTCCGGACGGATTCGACCGGAAAGTAGTGGTTGCCCTCGACGACGACGGTCTCGTCGCTCTCGGCGACGACGGTGCCCTGCCAGCGCGCTGTGGTCATGCCGCCGATTCTGCCCCAGGGGCGGACGGCACCCGGGTGGTTCGCGGAAATCGTCCGCGGATGCCGGACGGCCAGGACGGCGGTCAGGGCAGCGGTCAGGGCAACGGCCAGGGCAACGGTCAGGGCAGCCGTCAGGGCAGCGGCTCGGCGTGGACCGGCAGGTGCGGGGACTGGTGGCCGCCGCTGGCGAGCATCCGGACCTCGCCGGCGTTGCTGATCTCGGCACGGACGATGCCGCTGGCGTCCTCGTACACCGGGTGTCCGCCCGGGCCCGTCGCGCTGGTGCGGACGACCACGACGACGTCCTGCGGGGCCTGGGTGCCGGGGGTGCCGGGGAAGGTGAGCACGTAACGGTTCGCGGGGGTCATCTCCATCTCCTGTCCCGATTGTCCCGATCTCCTGGTCCCGATGCGCGGCCGCGGTCGGCGGGCCCGCCGAACGGCGGTCGGCCTACGCGGTCGCCTCGGCGGCCCGGGCGGGCGCGCCGCGGACCTCCAGCTCGGTGAGCAGCCGGGCGGTGGCCTCGGCGACCGCGTCCACGGCCCGGTCGAAGGCCTCGCGGTTGTGCGCCGCCGGGGCGCGGAACCCGGACACCTTGCGGACGTACTGCAGCGCGGCGGCGCGGAAGTCGTCCTCGTCGGCGTCGAGCGTCACCGGCGGGCGCAACGTCTTGATGTTGCGGCACATGCACCCAGTCTCGCGCGTGGACGCCGTACTGGCGACCCCCTCCCGTCACACGCACCTCACGGCGGCGTCATCCGGCCGGATTAGGATGCCGGACGAACGAATCCCCCCGTCCCGCCGCGCCTCCCCGTCCGCGGGCGTCACCCCGGAGTCACCCCCTTGCCTCTCGCGCTGCTCGCGCTGGCCGTCACCGCGTTCGCCATCGGCACCACCGAATTCGCCGCCATGGGCCTGCTCCCCCAGGTCGCCGACGATCTGCACGTCTCCATCCCGCAGGCCGGCTGGCTGATATCCGCGTACGCGCTGGGCGTGGTCATCGGCGCCCCGCTGCTCACCGCGCTGGCCTCCGGCCGGCCGCGCAAGGCGGTGCTGGTGGCGCTCGCCGGGCTGTTCGCCACCGGCAACCTGCTGTGCGCGCTCGCACCGGACTTCTGGACGCTGGCCGCCGCCCGGCTGGTCACCGGACTGCCGCACGGCGCGTTCTTCGGGGCCGGCGCGGTGGCCGCGGCCGAACTGGTGGCCCCCCACCGCCGGGCCCGGGCGGTGGCCGTGATGTTCTCCGGCCTGACCATCGCCAACATCGTCGGCGTGCCGGCCGCCACGCTGCTCGGCCAGCACCTGGGCTGGCGGGCGACCATGCTGGTGGTCGTCCTGATCGCCGCCGCCGGGACGCTCGCCATCGCCCGGCTGGTGCCGTCGCTGCCCTCCCCCGGGCAGGCCGGGCTGCGGCACGAGCTGCGGGCCTTCCGGGACGGGCAGCTGTGGCTGGCGCTGGCCACCGTGGTGTTCGGCTGCGGCGGCTTCTTCGCCTGCTACAGCTACATCGCGCCGCTGCTCACCGAGGTCTCCGGGTACGCCACCGGCTCGGTGACGCTGGTGCTGGCGCTGTTCGGGGTGGGGATGACGATCGGCAACGTGATCGGCGGGTTCGCGGCCGACCGGGCGCTGCGCCCGACGGTCTGCGCCGCCTTCGTGCTGCTGGCCGCCACCCTGGCGCTGTTCGCGGTGACCGCGCACGCCCGCTGGTCGGCCGCCGTCACGGTGGTGCTGATCGGGCTGTTCGGCTTCGCGATCGTGCCGGCGGTGCAGACGCTGGTCCTGCAGAAGGCGCGCAGCGCGCCGACGCTGGCCTCGGCGACGGTGCAGGGCGCGTTCAACCTGGCCAACGCGCAGGGCGCCTACTTCGGCGGGCTGGCCCTGGACGCCGGGTTCGGCTGGACGGCGCCGACCCTGGTGGGCGCCGGCCTGGCCGCTGCGGGCGCGCTGATCGCGGTGCTCGCCTGGGCGGCCGACCGGCGCCGGCCCGTGCCCGCCGCACCCGAGCGGGCCGCGGCGGCTCCGGCCACGGCGGCTCCGGTCGGCGTCCAGAATTAGGCCTGGGGCTGGGGCTGCGCCAGGGGTTCGAGCTCGCGGTGGGCGGCGGCCAGCAGCAGGTAGCCCTCGCCGTTGGCCTTGATGCCGGCCTTCTCGTCCTCGGTCAGCTCGCGGCGGACCTTGGCCGGGACTCCGGCGACCAGCGAGCCGGGCGGCACCCGCATGCCCTGCGGCACCACCGCGCCCGCCGCGACCAGCGAACCGGCGCCGATCCGGGCGCCGTTGAGCACGGTGGCGTTCATCCCGACCAGGGCGTCGTCCTCGACCACGCAGCCGTGCAGCACCGCGTTGTGCCCGACCGAGATCCGCTCGCCGACCACCAGCGGGAAGCCGGGGTCGGCGTGCAGGGTGCAGTTGTCCTGGATGTTGCTGTCCTGGCCCACGGTGATGGACTCGGCGTCGCCGCGCAGCACCGCCCCGTACCAGACGCCCGCGCCGGGGCCGATCGTCACGTCCCCGACCACGACGGCGTTCGGTGCGAGGAAGGCGCTCGGGTCGACGGTGGGCGCCTTGCCCCCGACTGCGGCGATCAGCGGCTCTGCCATGTCTCGTCCTCCTGGTGGCGGTCGGCCGTTCCTGTCGCCGGACAGCGTAGGGGGCGGTCCGACCCGCGGCACCCGCCCTACCCCTGCCCGCCGCAGACGCCGGCGTTCACCACCCGCTGCCAGGCGGCGAGGGCCGCGGCCGGATCCGGCGTGTCGTAGAAGGTCGTGCTGTTGGCGAACTGGCGCTTCCCGTCGAGCGAGCCGAGCATCATCGTGCTGTAGCCGGGGATCCCGCCGGCGTGGCCCCAGAACGCGCCGCACGGGGTGTCCACCCGCTGGAGGCCGAGCCCGTAGGCCTGGCCCCCGCCGTGGGCGGTGGTCTTCTGCATCTCGGCGAGTTCGGCGGGGCGCAGCAGCCGGCCGCCGAGCAGGGCGCGGATGAACGTCGTCAGGTCCGCGGTGGTGGAGATGCCCGCGCCGGAGGGGCCGGCCATGGAGGGGTTGAGCGCGGTGACGTCGGCCGGGCCGCTGTCGAGCTTGAGGTAGGCGTGGGCGTGCGGGCCGGGGATGGCCGGGGAGTAGAGCGGCATCGAGGTGCCCGTCAGGCCGAGCGGGCGGATGATCCGGCGTTCCACCTCCTCGTTCCAGCCGTGGCCGGTGAGGTGTTCGATGATCAGTGCGACCAGGGCGTAGTTGGTGTTGGAGTACTGCCAGTCCTGGCCGGGGCGGAAGGCGGGCGGGTACTTGTCGGCGAGGTCCACCTGGTCCTGCGGGCTGTAGGACGTGTAGCGGCCGGTGTCGAGCCAGTTCTGGTCGTAGGAGTTGAAGGCCTGGTCCTGGGTGTAGTCGGCGACGCCGCTGGTGTGGTTGAGGAGTTCGCGGACGGTGATGTCCGCGCTGTTCGGCACCGCGCCGGGCAGCAGGCTCTCCAGGCGGTCGTCCAGTCCCAGCCGTCCCTCGCCGACGAGTTGGAGCAGCACGGTGGCCACGAAGGTCTTGGTGGTGCTGCCGATCCGGAAGCGACCCGCGGGGTCGGCGGGGGTGTCGGCGCCGAGCCGGGCGACGCCGCCGGCGGCGCGGTGGACGAGCCGGCCGTTCTCCCGTACGCCGGCGAGGGAGGAGGTGGCGACGTTCTTCGCGGTCAGGTCGGCGAGGGCGGTGTCGAGGGCCGTCCAGTCGGCGCTGCGGTCGCTGGCACTCGCCGGGCGGGCCGCGTCCTGGGCGGCGGCGGCCGGGGCGAGCGCGGCGATCAGGCCCGCGCCCGCGAGGGCCGCGACGGCGGCGCGCAGGGCCGGCCCGCGTCGGCGGCGCGGGGTGGTGGCGGCTGGGTCGGTGGTCATGACGTCCTCCCTGGTCCGGCCGGCAGGGCTGTCAACCTCCGCCGCTGCCATGGTCTTTGACACCATGGCAGGGCGGCTGCGGGGCGGTCGTCAGCCTCCGGGGCGGCGCGTCTGCTACCTGGGGAGGGGCGTGACCCTGACGGGGTCCCGGAGCCGCGCCCCCGAGACGGGTCGGGGGCGCGGCGGGCCGGAGCGGGTCAGGAGGCCGGTGCCTTGGTGCGCAGGATCTCGATGAACGCGCGCAGCCACGCCGGGTGGTCGGGCCAGGCGCGGGCCGAGACGACCACGCCGTCCACCACCGCCTCGCCGTCGACGAACTCGGCGCCCGCCGCCTTCACGTCCGGTGCCAGCGCCGGGTAGGCGGAGCTGCGGCGGCCGGACAGCACCCCGGCGGCGGCGGTGATCAGCGGGCCGTGGCAGATCTGCGCGACCGGCTTGTCGCCGGCGAAGAAGTGCTGGACGATCCGCTGCACGTCCGGGTCGTTGCGCAGGTACTCGGGGGCGCGGCCGCCGGGGATGACCAGCGCGACGTAGTCGGCCGGGTCGACGTCGGCGAAGGCGAGGTCGGCGGGCCAGGTGTAGCCGGGCTTCTCGGTGTAGGTGTCGTAGCCGTCGACGAAGTCGTGGACGACGAACTGGAGTCGCTTCCTGGTCGGGGCGGCGATGTCGACCTGGTAGCCCTCCTCGCGCAGCCGCTGGTACGGGTAGAACACCTCCAGCGACTCGGCGGCGTCCCCGGTGACGAGCAGGATCTTCGATGTCATCGCCGACATCCCTCCACATGGTCGAGCGTCCGACACGGCGTGGACCCCGGCCGGTGGCCACCGGCCGCGGGCCCGGACCAACCTCCCGCACCGGCCGCGCCGTTGGCAACAGGGCGCACCGGGCGTACTGCGGCGCGTCACCGGGCGTACGCGCCCGCCGGGGGCCGTGCGCTCCCGGTCACCGCCCGGCTGCGGGCCGCGGCTGCCCGCGTCCTAGACTCCTGCTGCCCGCCACGACCGCACACCGGAGGAGCCCATGCCGGACCGCACCACCTACCTCGTCCTGCCCGGCTACCAGGACTCGGGCCCCGAGCACTGGCAGACCCGCTGGGAGGCCGCCGAACCGGACGCCTTCCGCCGGGTCCAGCAGGCGGACTGGGACCACCCCGACCAGAGCCACTGGATCGCCCGGGTGGACGCGGCGGTGGCCGAGGCCGCCGCCGACGGGCCGGTGGTGCTGGTCGCCCACAGCCTCGGCTGCGTCACGGTGGCCCGCTGGGTGGCCGCCGCACCCGCCGGGCGGACCGCCGCGGTGCGCGGCGCGCTGCTGGTCGCCCCCGCGGACATCGACACCGCCGAAGTCCCGGAGCTGACCGGCTTCCGCCCGGTGGCCCTGGCGCCGTTCCCGTTCCCGGCCGTGGTCGTCGCCAGCACCGACGACCCGTGGGTCAGCCCCGAGCGGGCCCGGCTGTTCGCCGGGGCCTGGGGCGCCCGGTACGTCGAGCCGGGCGCGTACGGGCACCTCAACTCGGGCTCCGGGCTGGGCGACTGGCCGGAGGGCCGCAAGCTGCTCGCAGAGCTGTGACGCATCGGACGGGGGGACGATGAGGAACCGGATGCCGAAGGGCAGGCGCGCCCTGGTCCGGCTGCTGCTGGCGGGCGGGGCGGCCGCCGTGCTGCTCTACACCGAGGGGCAGTGGGAGAGCCGCTCGGGCGGGCTGATGCTGGTCGCCGACCTGCTCAACCGGCCCGAGCTGCTGCTCGGCGCGGCGCTGGCCGCGCTGATCGCCGCCGCCTGGCTGGGCGACCGGCGCACCGCCGTACGGACGGCCACCCGGGCGGTCACGGTGACGGCCGGGGTGGTGTTCCTGCTCGGCGTGCTGGCCGCGCACAAGGTCTCGGCGGCCGAGACGCGCAGCCGGGAGACCGCCCCGGCCCGGCCGGAGCTGGCGCTGGTCGTGGTGCACCGCTCGTACGCCACCGCGCCGAAGGACAACGACGACTGGCAGGTGCTGCTGGAGGTCGGCGCGGGCTGGTCCGGGCGGCGCTGGTCACTGGCCCAGATCGGCCGGGCGCCGGACGACGCCCGGCTGGTGGAGGCGAGTTGGACCGGCCGGGACCAGATCACCGTGGTCACCGACTCCTACCGGCGGGTCTTCAACCTGGACCAGGACACCGGCGAGCCGGTCGAGGCGCGGTAGCGTCCGCGCTACGGCAGCCCCACCGCGTGGGCGAGCAGGGCGAGCAGCGCCGCGTTGCCCGCCGCGCCCACGGCGGTGGCGGACAGGAAGCGGGCCGCACTGCCGTCCGGGAACGGGTTGACGACCATCGCCGGCAGGAAGCCGGGCATCGTCCAGACGACGGCGGTCCACTGGCGGACCCCGTTGGCCGCGCTGGTGCCCGCGCGCAGTTCGCGGGCGGCGGCGAGCCCGATCACCAGGTACCCGGCCAGGTAGCCGATCGAGGGCCAGAACACGGCGGGGACGCCGAGGATGCTGTGCGGCATGGCACCCATCGTCCGCCGCCGGGCCGCGGCCCCGCCTGAGTACGGGTACTCAGGCGGGGCCGGGCGGTTCACTGGTCCTGGTTGTCGCCGGGGTCGGCCGGCGCGGCGGGGGCCAGCGGGGCGGACTGCCCGGACTGCCCGGACTGCGTGGACGGCGCGGAGCGGCCGACCGGACTGTTCGGGTTGAGCGGGCCGACCGGGTTGCCCGTGCTGCCCGGGGTACTCGCGTTGCCCGGAGTGCTCGCGTTGCCGGGGCTGCTCGGGTTGCCGGGGCTGCTCGGGCGCTGCTTGCCCGAGCCGCTCCCGCAAGTGCCGGTCGGCGAGCCGCTGGGGGTGGCGCAGTTCGGGTCGCGCTTGGGCGGGTCCGGGATGTAGACCGTCGGGAACTCCTTCTCCGGCATGTCCCGGACGGCGTCGCTCATCGCCTGCTCCCAGATCGGGCCCGGGCCGGTCGCGCCGAAGACCTCCTGCTGGTAGTGGCCGCCGATCCGGATGTTCTTCATCGGCACCTTGGTGCCCGGGCTGCCCAGCCAGACCGAGCCGGCCAGGTTGCCGGTGTAGCCGGTGAACCAGGCCGACTTCTTCTCGTCCGTCGTCCCGGTCTTGGCCGCGATCTGCCGGCGGTCGTCCAGCCTGAGGTCCTTGGCGGTGCCCTTCTCCGTCACGCCGAGCAGCACGCTGTTGATCACGTCGGCGGTGTCCGTGGACATCGCCTCGGTGCACTTGGCCGGGCTCACCGGGACGTCCTTGCCGTCCACCGTGGAGATCTTGTTGATCGCCAGCGGCGCGCAGTAGGTGCCGCGGGCGGCGAAGCTCGCGTACACGTTCGCCATCGTCAACGGGCTCACCTCCTGGGTGCCGAGGCCGAGGGCGGGCAGCTCCTGCAACGGGTCACCGCTGGCCTTGCCGGTGACGCCCAGCTTGTTGGCCATCTGCTTGACCGCGCAGAGCCCGATCTCCTGCTCCATCTGCACGAAGTAGGTGTTCACCGAGAGGGCCATCGCCTCCTTGAGCTCGTACGGGCCGACCTCGCGCGCGCTCTCGTTCGGGATGCTGCCCTCCTTCTTGCCCTTGCTCAGGTTCTTCCAGGTGCCGTCGCAGGTCCTCATCGTCGGCCAGTCCATGCGGTTGGGCGAGTCGTACCGCTGGGTGGGCGGCAGGCCGGCCTCCAGGGCGGCGGCGGCCACGATCGGCTTGAAGTTGGAGCCGGGCTGGAAGCCGATGCCGCCGCCCATCGCCGCGTCCACGTTGTAGTTGACGACGGTCTGGTTCTTCTCCTTCGCCAGACCGTAGGGGCGGGTCTGCGCCATCGCCAGGATCTTGCCGGTGCCGGGCTCGACCATCGTCATCGCCGCCGAGACCGGGTCGGTCACGTACACCTGCTCGGAGACGGCGTTCTGGGCGGCGGCCTGCTTCTCCGGGTCCAGCGTGGTGTAGATGTTGAGGCCGCCGGTGTCCCACAGCTTCTTGCGGTCGGCGACGCTCTTGCCGAACACCGGGTCCTGCTTGACCACGTGGCGCACGTAGTCGCAGAAGAAGCCCATGCCGGCCTGGGCGGTGATGCAACCGTTCTGCGGGTCCCGGTACTTCAGGCCCAGCGGGGCGGCCTTCGCCTCCTTGGCCTGGTCCGCGGTGATGTGCTTGTTCTCGACCATCTTGTCGATGACGGTGTCCCGGCGCTTCTGCGCGGCCACCGGGTGCAGCTTCGGGTCGTACTGGGACGGGTTCTGCACCAGCCCGGCGAGCATGGCCGCCTCGGGGAGGGCGAGGTCCTTCGCGTCCTTGCTGAAGTAACGCTGGGCGGCCGCCTGTATGCCGTACGCCTGATGGCCGTAGAAGGTGATGTTCAGGTAGTTGGTGAGGATCTGATCCTTCGTCAGGTCCTCCTCCAGCTTGATGGCGTACCGGAGTTCCTGGATCTTGCGGCCGAGCGTCTTGCGCTGCGCCTCCAGGACGGCCACCGGGTCGTCGCCGGCCTTCTCCACGTTGACGTTCTTCACGTACTGCTGGGTCAGCGTCGACGCGCCCTGGACGGCGGCGCCGCTCTCCGCGTTCTTGGTGATCGCCCGCAGGATGCCCTTGAGGTCGACGGCGCCGTGCTCGTAGAAACGGGCGTCCTCGATGTCCACCTGCGCCTGGCGCATCAGCGGTGACATCTGTTCGGCGGGTATCACCGTGCGGTCCCGCTCGTAGACCTTGGCGATCAGGCCGCCCTTGGCGTCGAAGACCTGAGTGGCCTGCGTCAGCGCCGGCGCCTTGAAGTCGTCGGGGATGCTCTCGAAGCCCTCGGCGCTGCTCTTGGCCCCGAGCCCGACGGCGCCCGCCGCGGGAAGGATGAGGCCGGCCAGCAGGACACCGCCGAGAGTGCAGCAGCCGAGGAACGTGACCGTGTGACCCAGGAATCCGACCGGGGTCTCACGGCGCCGCGGGCGCGGCACCCAGGTGTCGCCCGCGTCCGGGGCAGGTATGCGGCTCTTCGGTGACATAACTGGAACACTACGGCCGCGAATACCGTGCCAGGGCAGGGTGTTGGCGAAGCTTTGTCACAAATCCGCCACAGATTCGGCTCATTCCAGCCGGTCGGACGGGCGCCCGGGTTCGGACAAGGACCGTTCGCCTACGGCCTGTTGCTCCCGCCCGGATGCGCACCCGCCCGCAATGCTCCGGCTACCGGAGGGTCAGGACGCGCGGGCCGTCCTCGGTGATGGCGACGGTGTGCTCGATGTGCGCGGCGCGGCTGCCGTCCGTGGTGCGCAGCGTCCAGCCGTCCGGGTCGGTGCGGTAGTCGCCCCGGCCGCCCGCCGTCAGCATCGGCTCCAGCGCCAGCACCAGGCCGGGGCGCAGCGGGTAACCCCGACCCGGGCGGCCCTCGTTGGGCACGTGCGGGTCCTCGTGCATGCTCCGCCCGATGCCGTGCCCGCCGAAACCTTCGAGCAGGCCGTAGCGCCCGGCGCGGGCGACCTTGCCGATGGCGTGCGCGATGTCACCGATCCGGTTGCCGACCACGGCGGCGGCGATCCCGGCCTCCAGGGCGCGCCGGGTGGTGTCGATCAGCGCCGCGTCCTCGGGCCGGGCGGCGCCGACGGTGAAGCTGACGGCGGAGTCCCCGGCCCAGCCGTCCAGGAGGGCGCCGCAGTCGATGCTCACCAGGTCGCCGTCGCGCAGCCGGTAGCCGCCCGGGATGCCGTGCACGACGGCGTCGTTCACCGAGGCGCAGATGACGGCCGGGAACGGCACGGGCGCGAAGGACGGCCGGTAGCCGAGGAACGGCGAGGTGGCTCCGGCCGCCCGCAGCACGCCGTGTGCCACCTCGTCCAGCTCCAACAGGCTGACGCCCACGGCCGCCGCGTCCTGCACGGCGGCCAGTGCGTCCGCCACCACCCGCCCGGCTTCGCGCATCGCGTCCAGGGCGGCGTCCGACTTGATTTCGACCATGGTGGGTCGTCTCCCCTCGATCCAATTCTTATACCGGTATTTGTATCACGGTCGGAGGTGGGGCGGCCGCGCGGCCGGACGGGAGCACCGAGGCGGGGCACACGGCATGACCCCGGCAGGGAGGGCCTAGTATCGAAGGCATGGTGAGGACTCCACTGACCCCGTGGGAGCGCGAGCGCGGGGAGCGCTTCGGGGCGCTGCTGCGCGAGGCGCGCGGCGCACGCAGCATGGTCGAGGTGGCGGCGGTGGCCGGCGTCTCGGCGGAGACGCTGCGCAAGATCGAGACCGGACGGGCGCCGACGCCGTCGTTCTTCACCATCGCCGCGCTGGCGTTCGCGCTGGATCTGTCGCTGGACGAGCTGGCGGCCGTGTGCGCGCTCCCGGAGGACGGCGAAGCCCTCTCGGCGTGACGCCTCAGCGCCTTGACGCCGACGACTGAGCCCCCGAGCGGCGCTCCCGACCGGCGGTCCCGGACGGCGGCGGCCCGCCGGGCGCGTACTGCGCCGGGCGGGCCGTCGTAGGGCGGGCCGGTGGCCGTGGGGCAGGGAGGCGGTCAGCTCACGGAGCTGTTGTAGCTGTCGATGGCCGGCTGGAGTTCCTTGGCCGCGTCGGCCAGGGCCTGCTGGGCGGTCTTGGAGCCGGCGATGGTCTGCTCGATGGCGGTCTCGACGCCCTTGCGGGCCTGCGGCATCACGCCGAGCAGGCAGCCGGCGGTGGCCGGGGAGGGCTTGGTGGCCTTGAGCTGCTCGATGGCCGTCTGGAACTGCGGGTACTTGGCGACCCACTCCTTGTCCTTGGGGTCGTCCAGGGACTTGCGGTTGACCGGGAAGTAGCCGGTGCCGGTGTGCCAGGCGGCCTGCTGCTCGGGGGCGGTGACGAACTTCTCGAACTCCCAGGCGGCGCGCTTCTCGGCGTCGGAGTGGCCGGGGCCGCTGATCCACAGCGAGGCGCCGCCGATGACCGGGCCGCCCTGGTCGGCGGCGGCGACCTTGGGGAAGGCCGCGGTGCCGACGGCGAACTTGGCGGCCTCGGTGTAGCCGCGCAGCACGCCGGTGGACTCCAGGTGCATGGCGACGGTGCCGGCCTTGAACGCGGCCTGGGCGTCGTCGGTGTTGCGGCCGGTGTTGGCCGCGTAGCCGCCCTTGACGAGGTCGGCCCACCACTGGACGATCTGCGCGCCCTGGGCGGAGTCGAAGACGGCCTTGCCGGCCTTGTTGCTGCGGCCGTTGTCCTGGTCGCAGTACATGGTGCCGGACTCGGCGAGCAGCTGCTCGACGAACCAGCCGTAGATGGCGGCGCCGAAGCCGTAGCGGACGGTCTTGCCGTCGGCGTCCTTCTTCGTCAGCTTCTTCGCCAGCTCGCCGAGTTCGGCGAGGTCCTTGGGCGGCTGGGCCGGGTCGAGGCCGGCCTCCTTGAAGGCGTCGGCGTTGAGGTAGAGCAGCGGCATGGAGGAGTTGAACGGCATCGAGACGAGCTTGCCGCCGACGGAGTAGTAGTTGCGGATGTTCGGGTCGAGGTCGTCGAGGGCGAAGCCGTCCTTGTCGGCGAAGGCCTGGGCCGGGACGGTCTGCTTGGAGTCGATCATGAACCGGGTGCCGATGTCGTAGACCTGCACCAGGGCGGGGGTGCCCTTCTGCTGCACCGCGGCCTTGTACTTGGCGACCAGGTCGTCGTACTTGCCCTGGAACTGCGCCTTGACCTCGATCTTGCCCTGGTGGGCGGCGTTGAACTGGCCGACCAGACCGGTGAGGACCTCGGCGTTCTTCCCGGTCATCGAGTGCCAGAACTCGACGCCGGTGACGCCCGAGGCCTGGTCGAGCGCCTGGGCGCCGGGGGCGGCGTCGGAGGAGCCGCCGGAGCCGGAGGTGGAGTCGCCGGAGCTACAGGCGGTCAGGGACAGGCCGGCCACCAGCAGGGCCGCGAGCGCGCGGGCACTCTTCTTCACGGGAGGGTTCTCTCTCTGTCGGGAGGGACGTGCTCGAAGGAGCGGGAGGAGGCGGCGCAGCGGGTCAGCGGACGGCGCCCGCGGTGAGACCGCGGACGATGAAGCGCTGGCCGAAGACCACCAGGGCGAGCGTGGGCAGCAGGGAGAGCACGACGCCGGCCAGGATCAGGCCCGGGTCGGACATCTCGGAGTCGCGCAGCGAGGTGAGGCCGATCTGCAGGGTCTGCATGTTCGCCGTGCGGGTGATGATCAGCGGCCAGAAGTACTGGTTCCAGGCGGACAGGAAGACGTAGATCGACAGCGCCGCCAGGGCCGGCTTGTTGAGCGGGACGACGATCCGCCACAGGAACCGCCAGTGGCCCGCGCCGTCGATCCGCGCGGCGTCGCGCAGTTCGCCGGGCAGCTGCCGGAAGGCCTGCCGCAGCATGAAGGTGCCGAAGCCGGAGGCGAGGAAGGGCAGCACCAGGCCGAAGTAGGTGTTCCCGAGCCCCCAGCCGGACAGCGTCAGGTAGTTGGGGATGATGATGGCCTCCCACGGGACCATCAGCGTCGCCAGGAACACCCCGAACACCACGGCCCGCGCCTTGAGCGGCAGGAACACGAAGGCGTACGCGGCGAGGACCGAGGTGAACAGCTGGGCGAGCGTGATGACGGTCGCCACGATCGCCGAGTTGGCGTACTGCCTCGCCAGCGGGACGGTGTCGACGGCGCCGGAGAAGTTCCGCCCGGTCACCGAGTGGGGCACCAGCGCCGGCGGGTAGGAGGAGAGTTCGGACGGGCTCATGAAGGCGCCGGCGATCGCGTAGTACACCGGGAAGGCCACGGTGACGACGGCGACGGCGAGCAGCAGGTAGACGGCGGCGCGGCCGAGCAGGTCGCGCGGCGAGCGGCCGGCCAGCACGCGGGGGCGCGGGCGCGGCGCGGCGGCCCCGTCCTGGGCCCCGGGCCCGGCCTCGGTGGCGGTCACGGTCATGCGTAGTGCACCTTCCGCTCCAGGACGCCGAACTGGACGGCCGTGCAGGCGAGGACGACCACGAGCAGCACCACGGCCTGGGCACTCGCGGTGCCGAAGTCGCTGGAGCCGTAGGCGAAGGCCTTCTCGTAGACGGAGTAGACGAGGGTCCGGGTGGCGCCGTCGGGGCCGCCCTTGGTGAGGATGTGGATCTGGCCGAAACTCTGCAGCGAGTGGACGGTGGAGACCACGGTCAGGAAGAACAGGTTCGGGCCGAGCATCGGCACGGTGATCGAACGGGCCAGTCGCAGCCCCGAGGCGCCATCGATCCGCGCGGCCTCCAGGATCTCGCCGGGGATCGAGCCGATGCCGGCGGACAGCACCAGGACGTTGTAGCCGAGGCTCATCCACACCGTGGTGACGGCCACCGAGACCAGCGCGTACCGGGAGTCGGTCAGCCAGCCGATCGGGCCCAGCCCGACGTGCGAGAGCAGGCCGTTGAGCACCCCGCTGGCGGGGTTGAAGAACACCGCGAAGACCACGGACGCGCTGGCCACCGAGAAGGCGAAGGGCAGCGCGAACGCGGAGCGCAGCAGCCGCACGCCCCGGATCCGGTTCTCCAGGAGCAGCACCAGCACCAGCGCGCCCAGCACGCCGGGCACCACGGTGAGCAGCGTGAACAGGGCGGTGGTGACGAGCGTGCGCCGGAAGTCCGCCGAGGTCAGCAGCTCGGTGTAGTGCTTCAGCCCGACGTAGCGCGAGGGCGCGCCGAACAGGTCGTTGGCGTGTCCGCTCAGGTAGACGGTCCGTCCCAGCGGGTAGCCGATGAAGAGGACGAAGACCACCAGGGAGGGCAGCAGGAAGGCCCAGGCGAGGCCGTGCTCACCCCAGCGGCTTCGGCGGCCCGGGTGGGGCTTGGTGTGCGGTGCGGTCGGCATGGGTTTGCGCGTCCCGCCTTTCGTTGCGTCGGTTCCGGCCGAAACCGTGTCCTGCCCACACGACGGGTTGGAAACCCCACGGTGAGCAACGGGTGTCGGTGGGATTACGCGTTCGCGTCAGATTCGGCCGGTCGTGGGCGGACGGGCGTTGGGGCGCGTCCCCGGCCCGTCGCGGGCGGGCGAGGTGTGCGCCGCGCCCCCGCCCGTTCCGGTACGCCCTCCGGTGGCCCCGGACTGTCGGTGGGACGGGACTGTCGGTGGGGCGTCGTACGGTTCCCGGATGGACGACACCGAATTCGACATCCGGGCCGCGATGGCCGAATCCCTGCGGGGCCGCGCGGGCACCCGGGCCCTGGTCGAGGGCTTCGCCGCCTACTGGGGTGAGCCGCTGCGGCCCGGGGACGGCTTCACCGACGCCGAACTCGACGCTGCCGAAGGGCGCCTGGGCCTGCGGCTGCCGGCCGCGCTGCGCGAGGCGTACCGGCTGTTCGGCCGCCGGGAGGATCTCACCGGCAACCACAACCGGCTGCTGCCGCCGGAGGAACTGTTCGTCCTGGAGGGCGCTTTGGTGTACCAGGAGGAGAACCAGGCGTGCGTGCACTGGGGCGTCCTGCTGGCCGACCTCGACCAGGACGATCCGCCGACGGTGGGCCGGCTCGACCTCGCGGACAAGTCGGCGGAGTGCTGGGAGCCCTGGGAGGAGCGCTTCTCGACGGCCGCGGCGGCGATGGTGATGGTGGAGAAGCTTTTGCAGGACGACGAGTTGAGCGTGTTCGCCGAGTCCGGGGCGGAGGTGCCGGAGGGGCTGGCGGAGCTGCCCCGGCTCGGCCGTGGCTGCCGCTGGTTCACCGGGCCGGACGTGCTGGTCGTCGAGCTCGACGAGGACTTCGTGGTGGCCCGGGCCCGGACCGAGGAGGCCCGGGACGCACTGGCCGAGCAGTGACCTGATGGCCCAACGACTGGTCGCCGCGCGGCCGTTGGGCCACGGAATGGTCGGGCGATGGCCCAACGACCGTGCTTTGCGCGGTCGTTGGGCCACGGGCGGATCAGGCGGTGGCGCCGCCGTCCAGGACGAGGTCGGCGCCGACGGTGAAGCCCGCCTCGGACGAGGCCAGGTACAGCACCGCGGCAGCGACCTCCTCGACCGCACCCGCCCGGCCGACGGGGAGGCTGTCCTTCATCCGCGCGGCCTTGTCGTCGGCGTTCTCGCCGGGCCGGGTGGACATGCTGGTGTCCACCGGGCCGGGGCTCACCATGGTGATCCGGACGCCGTCCGCGATGTGGTCGAGGGCGGCGCTGCGGGTCAGCGCGGTGACGGCGGCCTTGCTCGCGGCGTAGGCACCGAGGCCGGGCACCCGCATGTGGACGCCGAGGTTGGACGACACGTTGACGATCGCGCCGCCGCCGTGGGCCCGCATGTGGCCGATCTGGTGCTTCATGGCGAGCCAGGTGCCGGTCAGGTTGACCGCGAACACCCGGTGCCACTCGTCCTCGTCGATGTCGGCGACCGGGCCGACGGCGCCGAACACGCCGGCGTTGTTGACGGCGACGTCCAGGCCGCCGAGGAGTTCGACGGTCTCCCGGACCAGCCGGGCGGCGTCCTGACCGTCCGCCACGTCGCCGGTCAGCGCGACGGCCTTGCCGCCCGCCTGCCCGATCAGCTCGACCGTCTCGGCGAGCGGGCCCGCGCTGCGGCCCGCGACCGCGACCCGGGCGCCCTCCCGGGCGAAGGCGAGCGCCACGGCCCGTCCGATACCGCTGCCGCCGCCGGTGACCAGGACGGACTTGTCGGTGAAACGCGTGGTCATGAGAGGTGCTCCTTGATCTGGATGGTGCGTTCTGGGGCGGTGTCGGTCTCTGTGGCGGCCTCGGGAGTCGCCCGCGCCAGCGTGGCGACGGCGAGGGCGGTGAGCGCCAGGGCGGTGCCCGCCGCCGCGAAGGCCGTGGCGTAGCCGCCGACCACGCTCGGGCGGGTGGCGGCGAGCGCCATCAGGGCGGCCACCCCGGCGGTGGGGCCGAGTTCCATCGCAGTGTTGAGCACGCCCGCGGCGAGGCCGGTCCGTTCGGGCGGCACGCCCGCGGTGGCGAGCACGGCCGCGCCGGCGAAGGCGGCCGCGGCCCCGCCAGGCAGCAGGAGCAGCCCGGGCAGCAGCCCGGTGGCGTAGTCGCTGCCGGGCGCGAGGCCCGCCAGCAGGCCGAGCCCGGCCGCCGCGAGGGCGAGCCCTCCGGCGGTGACCGCGACGGCGCCGTAGCGGGCGGTCAGCGGCCCGGCCAGGCGGCCGGCCGTCAGCAGCGCCGCCGCGTACGGCAGGAAGGCGGCGGAGGTGGCCAGCACGCCCCAGCCGCGGACCTGTTGGAGGTAGAGCGCGAGCAGCAGGAAGGTCAACGCGGTGCCGGCGGCGGTCGCCATGACGGCGGCGAGGGCGGTGGCCCGGCG
Source organism: Kitasatospora sp. NPDC056731 (assembly GCF_040687675.1). NCBI lineage: Bacteria > Bacillati > Actinomycetota > Actinomycetes > Kitasatosporales > Streptomycetaceae > Kitasatospora > Kitasatospora sp. NPDC056731. Next base: position 18,556 of record NZ_JBFBNR010000018.1, on the reverse strand, counting down.
GCGGTCGGCGAGGAAGCCGGGCGGCAGCAGCGGGTCGGCGGTGCGCCGTTCGACGGCGGCGAAGGCGAGCAGCAGGGCGAGCCCGGCGGCCAGCGGCAGCAGTGTGCCGGGGCTTCGCCAGCCGTGCTCGGTGGACGCCACCAGGCCGTAACTGGCCGCGCAGACACCGGCGGCGGCCAGCGCGGCGCCGGGCAGGTCCAGGGCCGGCCGGCGGTCGACGGACGGTCGGCCGGGCGGGTCGGCGGGCGGTCGGCCGGGCGGGTCGGCGAGCGGTCGGCCGGGCGGGTCGGCGAGCGGTCGGCCGGGCGGGTCGGCGGGCGGCAGCGAGCCGGAGCGGGCCAGGCCGACGAGGGCGACCAGGACGGGCACCGCGAACAGCCAGCGCCAGGAGACCCAGGCGGCGACGGCGCCGGAGAGCAGGTTGCCCGCCGTGGCGCCGAGCACCGAGAGGCCGCCCCAGGCGGCCATCGCCCGCCGGTAGTCGGCGGGTTCGGGCCGCAGCACCCGGACCACGGCGACCGCCGCCGGGGCGGCCAAAGCCGCGCCGACGCCCTGGGCGAAGCGGCTCGCCAGCAGGACGGGGTAGCCGGGCGCGAGGGCGCAGGCGATCGAGGCGGCGCCGAGCAGGGCCAGGCCCACCCGCAGCAGCCGGCGGCCGCCGTGGCGGTCGGTCAGCCGCCCGCCGAGGAGCAGCAGGGCGCTGAAGGAGAGTCCGTAGGCGGCGCTCAGCAGCAGCACGCCGGACGGGCCGAGCCCGAACTCCCGGGCCACCAGGGGCAGCGGCACGGACAGGATCATGATCGTGAAGATCAGCGTGGCCTGCACGCCGCCGAGCAGCGCGAAGCCGGGCCGGTCGGCCGTGGCGACACTCATGGAAACCCCCCTCCTCCACAAAATGACCGTTCGGTCCAGTATTGAGACAGCAAGAGGCGACCTCCACCGTCACCCCACCACCGCCCCACGATCCGCAAGTCGATCCGCAAGTCGATCCGTCAGTCGAGCAGCACCAGCGCCTGCTCGGCGGCGTCCCGCACCCGGGACGCGCCGTCGGCCGTCTTCCCCATCACCCGCATGCCCTGCATCAACACCATCAGCATCCGGGCCAACGCCCGGGGTTCCCGCCCTGCGGGCAGCTCCCCCCGCGCCTCGGCACGCACCAGGGCGGCGGTCAGCACCGTCTCCAGGTGGGCGAGGCTGGCTCCCACCTGGCGGGCCGCCGAGGGATCGTGCGGGGCGAGCTCGACGGCGGTGTTGGTGACGAAGCAGCCGCGCTCCCGGCCGTCCCCGGCCGACTCCGCCGCGAACCGGCGGACCAGCGCGCGGACGGCCGGCAGCACCGGGCCGGGCTGGGAGAGCTCGGCCAGCAGCACCGGGTCGGCCTGCTCGCCGTACCGCTCCAGCGCCCGCAGGAACAGTTCGTGCTTGCTGCCGAAGGTGGCGTAGATGCTCGCCCGGGCGATCCCGAGCTCCTCGACCAGGTCGGCCATCGAGGTGGCCTCGTAGCCGCGCCGCCAGAACAGCTCAAGGGCCGACTGGAGCACCACGTCCGGGTCGAATTCCTTCGTTCGCGCCATGGGTGAACGCTAACCCTTTCCAGAACGATCGGTCAAGATCCTCCCCGAAGGTCGCACACGTGGGATCTGACGGAGCATTGCCAAGTGGACTAGACCAAGGCTACCCTTACCGCCCCGTACCTCCTCCTCCCCCCACAGGAGGCCTTTCCCCATGCCCGCGAACCTTCCCACCTCTCCCCAGCAGGCGGCCGAGGCCGCCCGCCCGCTCGTCCTGACGGCCTTCCGGGTCGTCGTCGGACTGCTCTTCGCCTGCCACGGCGCCGCCTCGCTCTTCGGCGTCCTCGGTGGCGCCAAGGGCGGCGGCACCGTCCCGCTCGGCCAGTGGCCCGGCTGGTGGGCCGCGCTGATCCAACTGGTCGGCGGCGCCCTGGTGCTGCTCGGCGTCGGCACCCGGACCGCCGCCCTGCTCTGCTCCGGCTCGATGGCGTACGCCTACTTCACCGTCCACCAGGAGCACTCCCTGCTGCCGCTGCAGAACGGTGGCGAACCCTCCGTCATGTTCTGCTGGGCCTTCCTCGCCATCGCGGTGCTCGGCTCCGGCCCGTACGCCCTGGACCGGCTGCTGATCCGGCGCACCACGGCCGATCCGGCCGCCCAGCCCGCCCCGGCCGGGGCACACCCGGGCCAGACCGGCTGAGCGCCCCCGGCCCGGCGGACGGCTGAGCTCCCAGCCCAGCGGACGGCCGGACGGCTCGACGGACTGACTGTGCGGGGTCAGTCCGTCGACAGGCCCGGGCCGCGTCCGCCCGGCCTCACACCACGGTCGGCAGCGGCGGTTCGACCGCGAGCGGAGCGGTGGAGCGGGCCCGGTGCTGGGCGGCCCACGCGGTGAGGGCCACCGTGCAGGCGTGGTCCAGGTGGCGCAGCCCGGACCAGTCGAGTTCCACCGGCCGGTCGGCCGGCAGCCGTTCCAGGGCGTCCAGCAGCCGGGGCAGCCGCAGGAAGGTCGCGTTGCCGCTGAGCCGGACGCGCTGCAGGGCCTCGCCGGACGGCAGGACCAGCTCCTCCAGGCCGATCTGCAGGTGCGAGGTCTGCCAGGCGGACTTGGCCACGGCCAGGCCGATGCCGATCAGCACACCCTCGAACAGGTCGGTGGCGATGATGGCGCCCGCGGTCACCGCGAGCACCAGCGCCTCGCCCCGGTGGCCGCGGCAGAGCGCGGCGATCCGCCGCAGCGGGACGAGCTTGGCGCCGGCGTGGACCAGGACGGCGGCCAGCGCGGTGAGCGGGACGAGCCCGAGCACGCCGGGCAGCAGCGCGGTGAACAGCAGCAGCCAGAGCCCGTGCAGGGTGCGCGAGGCCTTGGTCCGCGCCCCCGCCTGGACGTTGGCCGCGCTGCGGACGATCACCGCGGTCATCGGAAGGGCGCCGAGCAGCCCGCAGACGGTGTTGCCGATGCCCTGGGAGGTCAGCTCGCGGTCGTAGTCGGTGCGCCGGCCGTGGTGCATCCGGTCGACGGCGGCGGCGCTGAACAGCGTCTCGGCGGAGGCGATCAGGGTGAAGGCGACGACCGTACCGAGGCCGGCGGTGCCCGCCACCGCGCCGAGCGCGGCACGGTCGGGCAGGTGGACGACGTCGAGCAGGCCGGACACCCGGACCCTCGCCACCGGCAGGTCGGCGGCGGCCGTGACTGCGGCGGCCAGCCCGACCGCGGCCAGCGGCGCGGGGACGCCGCGGGCGACGCGCCCAGGCAGGTACTTCCAGCCGACCAGCACGAGCAGGGTGGCCAGGCCCAGGGCGACCGCGCTCGGGTTGGCCACGCCGGTGACCACGTCCGCCAGCAGGTCGGGCAGTCCGGCGATCTTCTCCGGCCCGGCGGCCGGGGCGCGGCGGTCGGCGAGCGCGTACAGCTGGCCGAACAGCAGGGTCAGCCCGATGCCGGCCAGCATGCCGTGCACCACCGAGGCGGACATCGCCCGGAACCAGCGGCCGAGCCGGAGCGCTCCCATCGCGATCTGGAGCAGCCCGGTGCCGAGGACGAGCAGGCCGAGGGCGGTGACGCCGAAGCGCTGGACGGCCTCGTAGACCAGGACGGTCAGCCCGGCGGCCGGGCCGCTGACCTGGAGGCTGCTGCCGGGCAGGACGCCGACGACCAGGCCGCCGACGATGCCGGTGACCAGACCCAGCTCGGCGGGGACGCCGGAGGCGACCGCCACCCCGACGCACAGCGGCAGGGCGACCAGGAACACCACCAGCGAGGCGGGCAGGTCGTAGCGCCAGGGGACGGCGCGCAGCACGGCGAGCGGGGGCCGGCGGCGGCCCGGCGGGGCGGCCTTACCGGGGTGGCCCGGCGGGGCCTTGCGGCGGCGGGGCGTTCGGCTCACCCGGTCACCACCGGGGGGCGGGCAGGGAGACAGCGCATGGCGGCGTTCCTTTCGCGCGCCCGCCGCTGCGGGCACGCCGTCACAGGGGGGTGAGGAAGTCGCAGGGGGGTGAGCAGGTCGCGGGGCGGTGAGCAGGTCGCGGGGGAGGCGAGGAGAGGGAAGGGAGGTGGGCCGCACGGGGGGGCGACAGCGGTACGGCCGCAGGTCCGGACGGACCGGACGGCGGCGGCGGGTGTCGGGTCGGTGCGGCCAGGGGGTGCGTCCCTCGCTCGGGTGCGGCGGACCGGGCACGCTGGTCCTGGACGGGACCGGCCGCCGGAGCTCCCCCGCTCCCGGACCGTCCCGAATCCCCCTTGCCGCGGCCTCAGTTGGACATCACGGGCCCGGCGTGCCACCGACGGTACCCAGGGGTGCGGGGTGGGCCGACCTCGGACACCGTCCCTTCACCCGCACTGCACACCGGCCGCGCTTTCCGCCGCGGAACGGCCGGTTCCCCGGGTACACCAGCGCGATCGGCGCAAACCTGTACGAACCCGGCCCCGTCTCCCCTCCCCCGGACCGCCGCAGCGACCTGCGGTTTCACCCCCTGGGCCGGCTTCCACATTCTGTTGAACCTCCCCTTGACGCCCCGCCGAGCCCGGCCGTACCGTATTTCCGCATACAGAAACCATTCTTCCGTATGGTGGAATTCTGGAGATGAGCCCTCCGAGCCACTGCGGGCCGACGCAGGAGAGACCCGATGCCTCGTATGACAGCCGCCCGCGCGGCCGTGGAGATCCTCAAGCTCGAAGGCGTTGAGGTCGCGTTCGGCGTGCCGGGCGCAGCCATCAACCCCTTCTACGCCGCACTCAAGGCCTCCGGCGGGATCAGGCACACGCTGGCCCGGCACGTCGAGGGCGCCTCCCACATGGCCGAGGGCTACACCCGCGCCAAGGCCGGCAACATCGGCGTCTGCATCGGCACCTCGGGCCCGGCCGGCACCGACATGATCACCGGCCTGTACTCGGCGATCGCCGACTCCGTCCCGATCCTGTGCATCACCGGCCAGGCCCCCGTCGCCCGCCTGCACAAGGAGGACTTCCAGGCCGTCGACATCGCCTCGATCGCCAGGCCCGTCACCAAGGCCGCCACCACCGTGCTGGAGGCCGCACAGGTCCCCGGGGTGTTCCAGCAGGCCTTCCACCTGATGCGCTCCGGCCGTCCGGGCCCGGTCCTGATCGACCTGCCGATCGACGTCCAGCTGACCGAGATCGACTTCGACCCCGAGGCCTACCAGCCGCTCCCCGTCTACAAGCCGGCCGCCAACCGGATCCAGATCGAGAAGGCCCTCGCGCTGCTCCAGGCGTCCGAGCGCCCGCTGATCGTCGCCGGCGGCGGCGTCATCAACGCCGACGCCGCCGAGCTGCTGCGGGAGTTCGCCGAGCTGACCGGCGTCCCCGTGGTCCCGACCCTGATGGGCTGGGGCATCGTCCCCGACGACCACGAGCTGAACGCCGGCATGGTCGGCCTGCAGACCTCGCACCGCTACGGGAACGAGAACTTCCTCGCCTCCGACTTCGTCCTGGGCATCGGCAACCGCTGGGCCAACCGCCACACCGGCGGCCTGGACGTCTACACCGCGGGCCGCACGTTCGTCCACGTCGACGTCGAACCCACCCAGATCGGCAGGATCTTCGCCCCCGACCTCGGCATCGCCTCCGACGCCAAGGCCGCGCTGGAGCTCTTCCTCCAGGTCGCCCAGGAGCTCAAGGCCGCCGGGCGGCTCAAGGACCGCAGCGCGTGGGCCGCCGCCACCCAGGACCGCAAGGCCCGGCTCCAGCGCCGCACCCACTTCGACGACGTGCCGCTCAAGCCGCAGCGCGTCTACGAGGAGATGAACAAGGCGTTCGGCCCGGAGACCCGCTACGTCACCACCATCGGCCTCTCCCAGATCGCCGGCGCGCAGCTGCTGCACGTCTACCGGCCGCGGCACTGGATCAACTGCGGCCAGGCAGGCCCCCTCGGCTGGACCATCCCGGCCGCGCTCGGCGTCGCCACCGCCGACCCCGAGGGCCAGGTCGTCGCGCTCTCCGGCGACTACGACTTCCAGTTCATGGTCGAGGAGCTGGCCGTCGGCGCCCAGCACCGCATCCCGTACGTCCACGTGCTGGTGAACAACGCGTACCTGGGCCTGATCCGCCAGGCGCAGCGCACCTTCGACATCGACTTCCAGGTCAAGCTGGAGTTCGAGAACATCAACGCGCCGGAGCTGGGCGTCTACGGCGTGGACCACGTCCGGGTCGCCGAGGGCCTGGGCTGCAAGGCGATCCGGGTCACCGAGCCCGAGGGCCTGCTGCCGGCCTTCGAGGAAGCCAAGAAGCTGGCCGCCGAGTTCCGCGTCCCGGTCGTCGTCGAGGCGATCCTGGAGCGGGTCACCAACATCTCGATGGCCGCCGCCGACATCGACAAGGTCAACGAGTGGGAGGAGATCGCCACCCTCCCCGAGCACGCGCCGACCGCCGTCAAGCCGCTCGCGCTCTGAACCCGCCGTGGGCCACTCGGGGCGGGCGCCGTGCTGCGCCCGCCCCGAGTGGCCCGGAGGCGTACCGGGTACAAACCGGAAGACGCTCGCGCCCGACCTCCATGCGCGGGCCCGGAGCCCCCGGGAGCGCACACCATGCCCTTCACCATGGACAGGGCCGAGCGCGAGCGGTTCCTCGCCGCACCGCACGTCGGCGTGCTGGCCGTCGACTCCGGCACCGGACCGGACCGGGGACCGCTGGCCGTACCGGTCTGGTACTCCTACGTCCCGGGCGGCCTGCTCACCGTCATCACCGGCCGCGACTCCGTCAAGGCCCGACGGATCCGGGCCGCCGGGCGGTTCACCCTCTGTGCCCAGCACGAGCAGCACCCGGCCGCGTACGTGAGCGTCGAGGGCCCGGTGGTGGCAATCGAGGACCGGCTCGACCCGGACGAGTGGGCCGCCCTCGCGAACCGCTACCTGCCACCCGAGGCCGCGCGCGACTACCTCGCCTCCGCCCGGGAACAGTTGGCCGCCGACATCACGCTCCGGATGCGCCCCGAGCACTGGTCGAGCGCCGACTTCTCCGCCTTCGGGGCCGATCTGCCGGAAGACCGGTAGGTCGGGCCCGGTCCAGGTGGTCACGGCCACTACGGTGGCTCGGCGAGACTCCGTTCCACACACCTGCCGAAAGGACCACCACCGTGAGCCTGTACGACATCCCGCTGCGCACCCTCACCGGCGAGCCCACCTCCCTGGCCGAGTACAAGGGCAAGGCGCTGCTGATCGTCAACGTCGCCTCCAAGTGCGGCCTGACCCCGCAGTACACCGGCCTGGAGAAGCTCCAGCAGCGGTACGCCGCGCGCGGGTTCACCGTGCTGGGCTTCCCCTGCAACCAGTTCGCCGGGCAGGAGCCGGGCAGCGCCGAGGAGATCCAGACCTTCTGCTCCACCACCTACGGCGTCACCTTCCCGCTGTTCGAGAAGATCGACGTCAACGGCGACGACCGGCACCCGCTGTACCGGCAGCTGACCCAGGTCGCCGACGCCGAGGGCGAAACCGGTGACGTCAGCTGGAACTTCGAGAAGTTCCTGGTCTCCCCGGACGGCACCGTGGCCGCCCGCCTGCGGCCGCGCGTCGAGCCGGAGTCGGCCGAGCTGACCGCCGCGATCGAAGCCGTCCTGCCGGCCTGATCCGCCCGCCGACGGACCGGCCCCGGGCACCCGCCCGGGGCCGGTCCGTCGTTTCCCGGGGAGTGGATGCGCCAGGCGGCTGCGGCCTAGATGATCGGGGGCCGACCGAGCCGGGTCATGGTCCACACCGTGCGCCAGCGCATCGGCTTTCGCCGACCGCACGGTGTGCGCCAGCCCTCGGCGAAGCCCGAGAACCAGGCCTTCAACCCGGTGGCGTTCCGGGTGCGGGCGACCGTGAGCGCGACCCACACGCCGAGGTAGACCGGCACCAGCAGCGCGGGCAGGTGGCGGCGCGCGAGGTACACGCGGTTGCGGGCGTTCACCCGGTAGAAGAACGCGTGCCGGGTCGGGCTGGTCCGAGGGTGCTGCAGCAGCAGCTCCGGTGCGTACAACACCCGCCAGTCCGCGTCGAGTGCCCGCCAGGCCATGTCGGTCTCCTCGTGCGCGAAGAAGAACGCGTCCGGCCAGTCCCCGACCTGCCGCAGCATCTTCGTCGACAGACCATGGCCGCCGCCGAGAAAGCTGGTCACCTCGCCACCGCGCATCGGATCGCCGGCCCGCAGCCGGGGAACGTGGCGGCGCTGGGTAAGCCCGGTCTCGTCGGCGATCCGGAAGGACACGATGCCCAGCCCGGGGTCCGCCTCGTACAGCGCCTCGATCCTCGCGAACACGTCGTCGGCGACGAGCAGGCCGTCGTCGTCCAGGTCGATCACCACGTCCAGGTCGCGCAGGTGCTCCAGCGCCACGTTCCGGCCACCGGTCACCCCGAGGTTCTCGGCCAGCTCGACGCCCTCCACCCACGGCAGCAGCTCCGGCAACGGGCAGCCCTGGGCGACCACCACCGTCCGCGCCGGCCTGACGGTCTGCATCTCCACCGAGGCCAGCAGCTCGGCCAGTTCCTTCGGCCGCGTGCCCATGGTCAGGATTGCCACGCCCAGCTTGACGCCCACCGAAACTCATCCCTTCGAGGAAGCACACATGACCCAACGAACGCACCGCTCGGGCGCCGCGCCGCTCGGGGAACTCGCCGAGAGGCGGATGCTTCCGGACCACCAGGTCATGGACCAGCCCACACTGAACCGGATCGCCGGGATGCGGCCCGAGGTCTCCGCCGCGCCGCCCACCCTGCCACACTCGCCACTCATGTCGGTACCGGACGCCACTTGGTACTACCAGTCTCCGAACTGCGAAAACGCACCAGAAGGGGCCCTGTCGGCGGCGACCGACAGGGCCCCTTTCATAGCTGCGCAACACCCCGTTCCGGAATGGGCGAAGATCAGCCCGAACCGAAGCGTGGACGAGGGCCCATCACTCGTCGTCGGTGCCTACCGGGACCTGGTCCTCCCGGATAATGACGTGCTCCTCACCGTCGACCGTGATTTCAGTGCCTGCGTACGTGCCAGACGGAGTCTTGTCCTTGCTGTCCTCAGCCATGTCTCCTCCTTCAGTTCGACACGTTGTCGACCCGCACCGATCCTGCCATGACTGACAGTCACCGAACTATCAGCCTTGACAGATCGAAGGGAGCCCCCGTCGATGCCGACTAGTCGCCAGCATCCAGGACCTGATGGAACGTCGGAATTTCGAGAAGTCCCCGTCACAGCAACAGGCGTGTCCCCGGCGGGAGTTCACCCGACCCAGCAGCATGGTGCAGATGCGCAAGCAGGGTCGTGCGCAGGGCCTCCGCGGCGCGGGTCAGCGGCACCTCGTGGCCGTGTGCGACGGCGATGGTGCGGCCCAGGCCCGGGGCGGCGAAGGGTGTGACCGCGAGGCCCGAGCGGGCCGCGACCATTCCGGGGACGACCGCGGGGCCGAGTCCGGCCCTGACGAAGCCGAGGACGGCGTCCATCTCGCCGCCCTCCACCGCGAACTCCGGCTCGAAGCCGGCCGCCCTGCAGGCCGCCAGGGTCGCCTCCCGGACGTCGTAGCCCTCCCGGAACATCACCAGCGGGCGCCCCCGCAGCTCCGCCACCCGCGCCTTGCGCCGGGTCTGCCGCTCGGCGGAGACCAGCACCAGTTCCTCGTGCAGCAGCTCGGTGACGGCCAGCGCCGGCGCGGCCTCCCCGCTCGGCGGGGTGATGATCAGCGCGAGGTCCAGCTCCCCCGCCGCCAGCGAGCGGACCAGGTCGCGCGAGCCGCCCTCGCGGACCGCCAGTGCCACCCCCGGGTGGCGGTCCCGGAACACCCGCAGCACGTCCGGCACCAGGCTGGTGCACAGGCTCGGCGGCGCGCCGAGCCGGACCCGGCCGCGGCGCAGCTGGACCGTCTCCTGGACGGCCAGCCGGGCGCTCTCGGTGTCCGCGAGGATGCGCCGGGCCAGTGGCAGCAGCGCCTCCCCGGCGTCGGTCAGGGCGATGTTGCCCCGGGTGCGGTGGAACAGCTCGGCGCCCAACTCCCTTTCCAGTGAACGGATCTGCTGGGAGAGCGAGGGCTGGGCGACGTGTGCCGCCTCGGCGGCCCGGGTGAAGTGGCGGGTCTCGGCGACGGCCAGGAAGTAGCGGAGTTGCTGGAGCTGCACCCGACCAGGATAGGCCGCATTGATAGGCCACACCTATTGTCGTGAGCCGCAGCATGTCTTGGACGTACCCTGGTGGCCGTCCCTACCGTTGCAGCCATGACAACCGCGACTCGGACGGCCCGGCATCCGTCCACCCTGGCGACGCTCTGGCGGTCGACCGTCGGCAAGAAGGCGGTCATGGCCGTCACCGGACTGGCCATGCTGCTCTACCTGGTCGCGCACATGCTGGGCAACCTCAAGGTGTTCGCCGGCCCGGACGACATCAACGGCTACGCGGCCTGGCTGCGCACCATCGGACAGCCGTTCCTGGGCCACGAGTGGTTCCTGTGGATCGCCCGCTTCGGCCTGCTGGCCGCCGTCGTGCTGCACGGCGTCTCGGCCTACCAGCTCAGCCGCCGCGACCTCGCCGCCCGGCCGAGCAAGTACGTCCACAAGCGCCGCCGGGCGAGCTACGCGACCCGGACCATGCGCTGGGGCGGGGTGATCCTGGCGCTGTTCATCGTCTGGCACATCCTCGACCTGACCACGCTGACCGTGAACCCCGCCGCCGAACACGGCCGCCCGTACCAGAACATCGTGGCCTCCTTCGGCCAGTGGTACAGCTGCCTGATCTACATCGTCGCGATGCTCGCCGTCGGCCTGCACATCCGGCACGGCTTCTGGAGCGCCGCGCAGACCCTCGGCGCCAACAACGCCCGCCGGGACCGGGTGCTCAAGCTGACCGCCAACGGCCTGGCGCTCGTGCTGACCGTCGGCTTCCTGTCCGTCCCCGTGGCCGTGATGTTCGGAGTCGTCAAATGAGCTACCTGGACTACACCGTCGGCGAGCCCGTCGCCGACACCAAGGCCCCCGCCGGGCCGATCGAACAGCGCTGGGACCAGCGGCGGTTCGAGGCCAAGCTGGTCAACCCGGCCAACCGGCGCAAGCACACCGTGATCGTGGTCGGCACCGGCCTGGCCGGCGGCGCGGCCGGCGCCACGCTGGCCGAACAGGGCTACCACGTCGTCCAGTTCTGCTTCCAGGACTCCCCGAGGCGGGCTCACTCGATCGCCGCCCAGGGCGGCATCAACGCGGCCAAGAACTACCGCAACGACGGCGACTCGGTCCGCCGGCTGTTCTACGACACCGTCAAGGGCGGCGACTTCCGCGCCCGCGAGTCCAACGTGCACCGGCTCGCCCAGGTGTCGGTCGAGATCATCGACCAGTGCGTCGCCCAGGGCGTCCCGTTCGCCCGCGAGTACGGCGGTCTGCTGGACACCCGTTCCTTCGGCGGCGTGCAGGTCTCCCGCACCTTCTACGCGCGCGGCCAGACCGGCCAGCAGCTGCTGCTCGGCGCCTACCAGGCGCTGTCCCGGCAGATCGCCGCCGGGAATGTGGAGATGCATCCGCGCACCGAGATGCTCGACCTGCTGGTCGTCGACGGCCGGGCGCGCGGTGTCGTCGCCCGCGACCTGGTCACCGGCGCGATCAGCACCCACACCGCCGACGCCGTGGTCCTCGCCAGCGGCGGCTACGGCAACGTCTTCTACCTCTCCACCAACGCCAAGAACTCCAACGCCACCGCGATCTGGCGGGCCCACCGGCGCGGCGCCCACTTCGCCAACCCGTGCTTCACCCAGATCCACCCCACCTGCATCCCGCGCTCCGGCGACCACCAGTCCAAGCTCACCCTGATGAGCGAGTCGCTGCGCAACGACGGCCGGATCTGGGTGCCCAGGGCCCAGGGCGACACCCGGCCGCCGGCCGAGATCCCCGAGGACGAGCGGGACTACTACCTGGAGCGGATCTACCCGGCCTTCGGCAACCTGGTGCCGCGCGACATCGCCTCCCGGGCCGCCAAGAACGTCTGCGACGAGGGCCGCGGCGTCGGCCCCGGCGGGCAGGGCGTCTACCTGGACTTCGCCGACGCCATCCGCCGGCTGGGCCGGGACGCCGTCGCCGCCAAGTACGGCAACCTGTTCGACATGTACGAGCGGATCACCGCCGAGGACCCGTACCGGGTGCCGATGCGGATCTACCCCGCGATCCACTACACGATGGGCGGACTCTGGGTCGACTACGACCTGCAGACCACCGTCCCCGGCCTGTTCGCCGTCGGGGAGGCCAACTTCTCCGACCACGGCGCCAACCGGCTCGGCGCCAGCGCGCTCATGCAGGGCCTCGCCGACGGCTACTTCGTCCTGCCGCCCACCCTGAACGACTACCTGGCCCGCAACCCGCTGCCCGCCGTCCCCGCCGACCACCCGGCGGTCACCGAGGCCGAGGCCGAGGTCGAGGACCGGCTGAACCTCATCCTCGCGGTCGACGGCGACCGCACCCCCGACTCCTTCCACCGCGAACTCGGCGAACTCCTCTGGGACGAGTGCGGGATGGCCCGCGACGAGGCCGGACTGCGCCGGGCCCTGGCGCGGATCCCGCAGCTGCGCGAGGAGTTCTGGCGCCGGATCAAGGTGCCGGGCACCGGGCAGGAGCTCAACCAGTCGCTGGAGAAGGCCAACCGGCTCGTCGACTACTTCGAGCTCGCCGAACTCATGTGCCTGGACGCCCTGCACCGCGCCGAGTCCTGCGGCGGCCACTTCCGCACCGAGAGCCAGACGCCCGACGGCGAGGCCGCCCGGCGCGACGAGGAGTACGGCTACGCCGCCGCCTGGGAGTTCACCGGCACCGGCGCCGCCCCCGTCCTCCACCGCGAGGCCCTCGACTTCGCGTACGTCCACCCCACCCAGCGGAGCTACGCATGAACCTCACCCTGCGCATCTGGCGCCAGCCGGGCCCGGACGCCCCCGGGTCGATGACGACCTACCAGGTCGGCGGCATCAGCCCCGACATGTCCTTCCTGGAGATGCTCGACAGCCTCAACGAGGAGCTGATCACCAGCGGGGACCAGCCCGTGGCCTTCGACCACGACTGCCGCGAGGGCATCTGCGGCGCCTGCGGCATGGTCATCAACGGCCAGGCCCACGGCCCCGAGCGGACCACCACCTGCCAGCTGCACATGCGGCACTTCCGGGACGGCGACACCATCGACGTCGAGCCGTGGCGGGCGGCGGCCTTCCCGGTGGTCAAGGACCTGGTGGTGGACCGCTCCGCCTTCGACCGGATCATCGGCTCCGGCGGCTACATCTCCGCCCCCACCGGCAGCGCCCCCGACGCGCACGCCACGCCCGTCCCCAAGGAGGCCGCCGACACCGCCTTCGAACACGCCGAGTGCATCGGCTGCGGCGCCTGCGTGGCGGCCTGCCCGAACGGCTCGGCGATGCTGTTCACCTCCGCCAAGGTAGTCCACCTCAACGTGCTCCCCCAGGGCGCGCCGGAGCGCGCCTCCCGGGTGCGGGACATGGTCACGGCCATGGACGCCGAGGGCTTCGGCGGCTGCACCAACACCGGCGAGTGCGCCACCGCCTGCCCCAAGGGCATCCCGCTGCCCAGCATCGCCGCGATGAACCGCGAGTTCCTGCGGGCCGCGCGCGGTTGACGGGCCGCTCCGACCGGCCCCGCGCCCCGGGTGCGGGGCCGACGGCGTGCGGTGAGGCGTGCGGGGCATTCGCACGCCCCTCCGAGGGGTGGTGGATCGTCAGGTCCCGCGCCCGCGCCCGGGAATTCGCGCTACCGTGGTCCTCCGCTACGGAAGGACGGCATATGCCCGAGGTTCAGTCCTGTTCCGGTTGCGGCGGGTCCGGGGGGACCCAGAAGACCGAAGCCACGGTCGAACGGGACGAGGAAGGGAGCATGGTGCCGAGGATCCACACCTTCTGGTCGCCCTGCGGTCGGTGCCACGGATCCGGGACGGTGATCGCCGGATGAGGCTGGTCTTCGAGTGTGTCGAGTGCGGCGGACACTACCTGCCGCCCGAGAGCATGGCGTACCCGGACGGGCCCGCCTCCCCGATCTGGTGCTCGCACTGCCAGGCGGCCAAACGGTCCGCCGGCGTCCAGGAGGACCCGCTGCTCACCCGCGTGGCCCTGGCCGCCGCCCGGGCCGCACTCGCCCGGCGCACCGCCGAGGGCGAGCCCACCGCGCGCGCCGACGTCCGCCCGTCCCGGCCGCCGCTGTCCCGCCGGGCCCGCTCCGGCCCGGGCGGGGTGCGCAGCAAGCTGGGCTGAGCCCGCAGCCCCCGGGCTCGTGGGGAACCACCCCAGCCCGGATTCACTCTAGAAGAGCGCCTCCTGGGTGTCCGGCTCCGGCGGGCGGACCCGCTCCTCCAGGGCCACCCCGGACGTCGGGCGGCCGGAGACGGGCGCGAGCGTCCAGCCGGTGAGCAGCCGGGTGTCCAGCAGCAGCGGCCCCGAGCCGTCGGCCTGGTCCAGGAACAGGTGGCGGCCCACCGGCGGCCGCAGGGTGCCCGCGATCACCGCCCCGTCGGCCAGGCCGCCGACCTGCCGGTACGCCTCCGGTGCGCCGTCGGACAGCCCGAACCGCGCCACGTGGTCGACCACCGGGCGCTCGGCGAGCAGCTCCAGCGCGTGGCCGGCCAGCAGGCGGTGCGCCTGGGCCCGGGCCTCGGCCAGCACGGCCCGGCGGTACGGCTCGTCGCCGTGCGCCCACCAGTGCTCGGTCTTCAGCCTGGCCTTGAACCGCTCGCGGGCCAACCCGGAGGCGGCGACGGTGAGTTCGGCGCGCCGGACGGCCGGCAGCCCGCCCCGGGCGGTGAACGCGTAGGCCAGTGCGCCCTGTTCGAGCAGTCGGCTGTCGCCGCGCTGTTCGGCCGTCAGGCCGACCTTCAGCAGGCCGTCGCCGAACCAGGCGAGGTAGAGCAGGTACGTCCGGCCGTCGTCGAGGATCTGGTCCCGGGCGAGGGCCAGGCCCCGGTCGACGCTCTGGCAGGCCGGGCACTGCACGGCGGCGCCGTCCGGCGCGATCACCGCGTGGTGCGGGCACGGGGTGCGCTCCGTCGCCCCGGCCAGCCAGGCGCCGGTGCAGCGGCGCGGCCCGCCCAGCAGCCAGCCGACCTCCGCGCCGGGCGTGACGGCCCGCTCGTGCGCCTGGCCGCCGCGCACGGCGCCGAGCAGGGCGCGGCCCTCGTGCCAGCTCAGCCCGGTGGAGACCCAGCCGGCGGGCCGGTCCGGGTGGTGCTGTGGTGCGATCGTCACGGGCATGCCTCCCTCTCGAACCAGTGCAGAGTACCCGCCACCCCTGACAGTGCTCCCGTGACAGTGCCCCCTGCTAGCCTCCGCGACCATGACGCCCGACACCGCCGTCCAGCCCGCCGAGACCGCCGACGACCTCGCGCTCGTCCTCCGGCTCGCCGCCGCCACCCTGCGCGCGGCGCCCGCGGACGCCGACTGGTCCCGGCCCGCCGGGACGGTCACCTGGGACTGCTGGACCACCGTCGAGCACCTCGCCGACGACCTGCTCGCCTACGCCGCCCAGCTCGGCCCGGCCGCCCCGCCGCGCGAGCGGTACGTCCCCTTCGCCACCGAGCGCCGCTTCCCCGGCGGGCCGAACAACTTCGTCCGCGCCGACCGCGCGAGCGGGCCCGACGGGCTGGTCGAGGTGCTGGAGGCGAGCGGCGGGCTGATGGTCGCGATCGCCCGCGCCGCCGCACCCGAGGTCCGCGCCTACCACCCGTGGGGTGTCGCCGACCCGGCCGGGTTCGTCGCGATGAGCCTGGTCGAGACGCTGGTGCACCTGCACGACGTCACCCAGGGCCTCGGCCTGCCCTGGGACCCCCCGGCCGACCTCTGCCGCCGCGTCCTGGCCCGCCTCTTCCCCGACGTCCCCGTCACCGCCGCCGACGCCCCCTGGCCGACCCTTCTGTGGGCCACCGGCCGCGCCCCGCTGCCCGGCCGGCCGCTGCGCACCGACTGGCGCTGGCACGCCCAGCCCGGGGACGCGCCCCAGGTGCACTGACCGGTGCAGTGCAGCCGTGCTGCTCGCGGGGCTTGGCCCGGTGGGGTGTTCACGTTCTATTGTTGCGGGCGCGGTTGGCGGCGCGGCCGGGAGGCGGGCGACGCGACCGGTCCGGCGTGCAATGAAGGGGTGGACGGTGGCGGGGCGGCGGAACGACGGAGTGCTGGCGATCTGGGCGGAGGCGCAGCGACAGCAGCAGCGCCGGGAGGAGGCCCGCTGGCGTGCCGAGGCGGCGCAGCAGCGCCGACTGGAGCGCGAGCAGCGGGATGAGCAGCGGGCGACGGCCCGCAACGAGCGGGAGGCACAGCGGGCCTACCAGCAGTCCCGGGAGGCGGAGGCGGCCCGGCTGACGGCCGAACTGGACGCCCGGGTCGAGGAGTTGCGCGGGTTGCTGGCCGCAGGGCTGGCGGCTCCGGCGTTCGGCCCGCAGGCGCTGCTGGCGCCGCGCCCGGTGCCGCCGTTCGACCCGGGCCCGCTGGGTCGGCCGGTGGAGCTGCCCGATCAGGGCGGCCCCAAGTACCACGTGCCGCCGCCGGACCAGGTGCAGGCGCGCAATCCGGGGGTGCGGCGGCAGTACGAGCAGTACCTGGCGCAGGCCCGGACCCGGTTCGAGCAGGACTGGTACGCCGCCCAAGCGCAGGAGGCCGACCGGCAGCGCCGGCTGGCCGCGTACCACCAGGAGTACCTGGCCTGGGCGGCGCAGTGCCGCCGCCAGGACGAGGACCGCGCCGCCCGTACCGAGGAGTTGCTGCGGCGGCTGCGCGCAGGCGAGCCGGAGGCGGTGCAGGAGTACTTCACCGCCGGCCTGTACGCCTCGGCGGCCTGGCCGGAGGGCTTCCCGCACCGGCTGGTGGCGGCCTGGGAGGCGTCGACCCGGCAGCTGGTGGTGAACTGGGAGCTGCCCGGCCCGGACGTGGTGCCGGCCGCCGGCCGGGTCCGGTACGTGAAGACGGACGACCGCGAAGCGGAGGTGGCCCGCCCGGCGACGGAGCGCAAGGCGCTGTACCGGGAGGTGCTGGCGCAGTCGGCGCTGCGGCTGGCGGCGGAGCTGTTCCGGGCGGACCGGGACGGGATGCTGGACTCGGTGGTGCTGAACGGTTTCGTCCTCGGCATCGACCCGGCGACCGGCCGGGAGGCGGAGCGCTTCCTCGCCACCCTGACCGCCTCCCGGGCCGAGTTCGCCGGGCTGGCGCTGGACCGGGTGGCGCCGGTGGACTGCTTCCAGGGCCTGGGCGGCAAGCTGTCGGCGCGCCCGGAGCGGCTGGACGAGGTGCGGCCGGACCGGCTGCCGGAGACGGTCGGCGGGAGCCTGGCCGGGCACGGCGGCGACGACGACCCGGACCTGTTCGAGATGGACCCGATCGAGTTCGAGGAGCTGATCGCCGAGCTGTTCCGGCTGCGCGGCTTCCGGGTGATGACCACGGCCCGCAGCGGCGACGTCGGGGTGGACGTGGTCGCCGAGGACCTGGACCCGGTGACCGGCGGCAAGATCGTGATCCAGGCCAAGCGCTACCGCAAGACGGTGTCCCCGACGGCCGTGCGCGACCTGGAGTCGACCGTCCGGCACCACGGGGCGAACAAGGGCATCCTGGTGACCACCGCCGGCTTCGGCCGCGGCTCGTACAGCTACATCGAGGGGAAGCCGCTGACGCTGGTCAGCGGGCCGGAGCTGGTGGAGCTGCTGGCCGAGCAGGGGCTGCGGGGGCGGCTCGGCGGCGGCTCCGCGGAACAGGAGAAGCCCGCACCGGCGGCCGCGCCGACGGACCGTCACAGCAGCCTGACGGTCAGCTGGCAGAGCCGGACGGCCGGCGGCGACGCGGTGGAGCTGGACGTCACCGCGTTCCTGTGCGCCGCCGGGCGGGTGCTGAGCGACGAGCACTTCGTGTTCTTCAACAACCCGCAGGACCCGGACGGCGCCGTGCGGCTGCACCCGACCCACTCGGTGCCGGGCGAGCCGGCCCGGGCGGTCCGGCTGACCCTGGACCTGGAGCGGCTGGCGGCCACGGTGGACGAGGTGGTGGTCGCCGTCTCCACCGAGGAGGAGGAGCCGCGGGCCCTGCCGCTCGGCTACGTGCACGGTGTCGCCCTGGCGGCGACGTACGGTCCGGGCGCGGCCGGTCCGGTGGAGTGGGCGGCCGGCACCGGCGGCGTGCCGGACAGCGCGATGCTCATGGGTTCGTTCCAGCGTGCGGGCGGCGAATGGCAGTTCAGCCCGTCGGGCCGCTCGGTGACGAACGGTCTGCTCGGGCTGGCGGGCGCGTTCGGCGTCGCGGTGGAGTAGCACGGGGACCATCGTCCGCAGCACAGGGACCATGGTCCTCAGGGATCGGTGTCATACCTGAGGAGGAGAAGACCCCCGCCGAGCCGCCGAGACGGCGGGGGTCGCCCCTCCTCGGGACATACGCATCGCGCTCGAACG
Source organism: Kitasatospora sp. NPDC056731 (assembly GCF_040687675.1). Taxonomy (NCBI): domain Bacteria; kingdom Bacillati; phylum Actinomycetota; class Actinomycetes; order Kitasatosporales; family Streptomycetaceae; genus Kitasatospora; species Kitasatospora sp. NPDC056731. The sequence continues at coordinate 178 of NZ_JBFBNR010000018.1, read as the reverse complement.
GATTGGGAGGATGGAACGGAACCCGAATGTCCGTTCCCGCCCTCAGGAGCACCCCCGTGACGACCCCCGCAACCGCCGTCCGTACCGGCCTGGCGGCCGCCCGCGCCACCGGCCTCAACAAGGTCTACGGGGACGGGGAGACCCGCGTCGTGGCCCTCGACAACGTCAGCGTCGACTT
>NZ_JBFBNR010000017.1:124208-174339 GCF_040687675.1 Kitasatospora sp. NPDC056731 | reverse complement strand
GCGGCCGCCCGGGCGCACGCGTTGGAGCACTTCGAGCTCGGCGCCGTGGTGGACGCCTGGCAGGGGCTGGTCGCCGAGGTGTGGGCGGGGGGTGGACCCGGAGAAGCACTCTCCGGGTGGGCCGCCGCCGTTCGTTCCGGACGGGGTGGAGCCGCGGAACCGGGCCGGACGGGGGTTTGGCCGCCCCGGCCCCGCGTCCGGCGTCAGGAGTCGCGTCGAACAGCCTCGACGCGACGGCGCCGGAGCACCATGCCGGCCCAGCCCACGCTGATCGCGGCGGCGCCGGCCAGCAGCAGCGGGCCGGTGGCCGACGTGCCGACGGCCGCGGCGGCGGTCGGGATCACGGCGCCGGCCGGGGAGTTGGGGTCGCCGCCGTGGCCGTGGTGGGCGACCGTGGACTTGGGAGCGTCGGCCGCGATCTGCGCGTCGCTGGGCGCGGCCGGGGCCTGCGCGGCGAGCGCCGAAATGGCCGGGGCGCCGGTCGCGGTGGCCGCGCCGAAGTCGACGTCGGAGCAGCTGTAGAAGGCCTCCGGGCTGTCGCTGCGCTGCCAGACCGTGTACAGCAGCTGGCGGCCGGTGCGCTGCGGCAGGGTGCCGGCGTAGGTGTAGAAGCCGTTGGTGGCGCTGCGGTCGACCTGCACCTGGGCGACCGGCGTCGGGTCGAGGTCCGACCACTTCAGCGGCTTGGTGGGGTCGTAGCCCGGCTTGGTGATGTAGACGGTCTGGGTGCCCACGTGCGGCGCGGTGGTGCGGAACTGGAAGGTGAAGGCGCCCGCCTTGACCGCGGTGGCTGGCCAGTCGGTGCGGGGCCAGTCCAGGGCCTGGTACTTGTCGCGGTTGGCCGAGCAGAGCTTGCCGTCCGGGATCAGCGCCTGGTGGTTGCCGGCCGCGTTGGCGATGTTGACCTCGTTCCAGTCGTACAGCGGCTGGGTGCCGCTCGCGGCGACGAGGTCCTTGCAGATCTGGGACACCGGGTGCTCGGGGCCCTCGGCGTAGCAGGCGGCGACCCGGCTGACCGGGTTGGTCATGGTGCCGTGGGCGCTGGCGGTGCCTGCGGTGGAAACGGCCACCGCGAGGGCCGCGGCGCCGACCGCGCCGACGGACAGGGCACTTCGCTTGATGGACATGGGGTGGGGACTCCTTGACCGTCGTTCCGGGCGGGTGTGGGGGGAGCGGACACGCCTGCCCGTTCGGGGGCCGCCGGCCCGGACCGCGGACCCCTGGCCAGAGCGTATGATTGGTCTGGACCAGCTGGCAATAGTCGTGCGTGCCACGCTTCCTGACGGACTGTAGGCCTCCGAACAGGGCAAAGGCCCGACGGAACGGCCGGGTTAGGCGTTCCATCGGGCCCGCTTAAGGCTCCGGAAAGGTCGTCGGACGGCCGTTCGGGCGGTCAGGCCGCCGCCGGCCGCCGACCGCTCAGAGGAACGCCTTCCCCTCGCCCCGGTACGTCGGGACGGTCCGGACGATCCGGTCGCCCTCGATCAGGTGCAGTTCGGCGAAGCGCTCGCACAGTTCGCCCGCCTTGGCGTGCCGGAACCAGACCCGGTCGCCGATCAGCAGGTCGTCCGCGGCCGCGCCGAGCAGCGGGGTCTGCACCTCCCCGGCGCCCTCCATCGGGTCGTAGCGCAGCCCCTGCGGCAGGTACGGCACCGGCGAGCGGTCCGGGCCGGCCGGGCCGGAGGCGGGGTAGCCGCCGCCGAGCACCGTCACCACGCCGACGCCGGGGCGGCGCACCACCGGCTGGCCGAACAGCGCGGCCGGACGGCCTTGGAACGAGCGGTAGTTGTCGAACAGTCGGGGCAGGTAGAGCCCGGAGCCGGCCGCGACCTCGGTGACCGCGCGCTCGGCCACGGTGGACTCCACGCTGCCGGTGCCGCCGCCGTTGACGAACTCCAGCTCGGCCACCCGCCGCAGCCGCCGGACCACGGCCGCCCGCCGCTCGGCCAGTTCGGTCCTGGCCCTGGCTTGCATCAGCCGGATCAGCTGCGAGCGCAGCGGCCGGCCGGGCACCTGGTCGCCCACCCCGGCGACGTGCCCCTCGTAGGCCATCAGGCCGACCACCCGGAAGCCCCGGCGGTGCTGGACGAGTTCGGCGAAGGCGCCGAGGTCCTCGGGGGTGCGCAGCGGGGAGCGCCGGGCGCCCACCCGGACCCGCCCGCCGAGCAGGTGCAGCGCGGTGTCCAGCTCCAGGCAGACCCGCACCTCGGCGTCGCCGCCGCGGGCCTTGTCGATCAGGTCCAGCTGGGCGGGGTCGTCGAGGACGACGGTGACCTCGCGGGCGAGCGCCGGATCGGCGGTCAGCTCGGTGTACCCGGCCCGGTCGGCGGAGGGGTAGGCGAGCAGGACGTCGCGCACGCCGGTGCGGGCCAGCCAGAGCGACTCGTCGAGGGTGTAGCTCATCACTCCGGCGAAGCCGTCCACGGCCAGCGCGCGTTCCAGCAGCGCCCGGCAGCGCACCGACTTGCTGGCCACCCGGATCGGCTTGCCGGCGGCCCGGCGCACCAGGTCGGCGGCGTTGGCGTCGAAGGCGGCGAGGTCGACGACGGCCACCGGCCCGTCCAGGTGCGCGGTGGCCCGGTCGTACCGGAGGCGGTCGGAGACCGGGGTGGGGGCGGTCGCGGGTGCGTCGAGGATCACCATGGGCGCAGGGTGCCACACCGCACTACCGGTGGGTAGGCCCCGCGTGCAGGGAAATGGGGCGGCTCGCGCGCGGTGGCATAGGGTCGGGCGGGTGGACCGCAAAGACTTCTCCAACCCGGCGTTCGTCGGCAAGGGCATCCCGAACCCCGGCTTCTCCGACGACGACGGCACCGCCGACCCGGCGCTCGCCGAGGCCCTCGCCCGCTGGTCGCAGGACCGCGCGGCCGAGCCGGAGGTGCTGGCGGCGCTGACCCCCACCCGGCTGATGGTCCCGATCGTCGCGATCCTCGGCGAGGTCGAGGTGGACGCGCACGGGCACAAGCACGAGAAGACCAGCGACATGGCCGTCCCGGTGCTGGAGGCCCCGGACGGGCGCCGCGCGCTGCCGGCCTTCACCTCGCTCGACTCGCTCGCCCGCTGGCGTGCCGACGCCCGCCCGGCGCCGACGGCGGCCCCGCAGGCCGCGATGGTCGCCTTCTCCGAGCGCGCCGACACCCTGCTGGTCGACCCGGCCGGGCCGGTGCCGTTCCAGCTGAGCGGAGCCCGGCTGCGGGCGCTCGCGGAGAACCGCCCGTTCCTGCCGCCGGCCCGGGACCCGGAGGTGCGCGAGGCGGTCCGCGGGCTGCTGGCGGCCGAGCCGCAGGTGCTCACCGGGCTGCTGGCGGCCTCGGAGGGCTCGGACGGGGTGCTCGCGGTGGTGTTCGACCCGGCACTGGACCAGGACGGGCTGCAGGCGGCCGTGCAGCGGGTCGGGCGGGCGGTGGCCGCCGACCCGGTGCTGCGGGTGCGGCTGGACCGCGGGCTGGACCTCGCGGTGCTGCCGGCGAGCGCGGAGCTGCCGGGGGAGCCGCTCTACCGGCGGTAGGAAGCGGTAGGGAGCCGTAGGAAGTGCGTCGGGGGCGGTGCGTCGCGTGACGCACCGCCCCCGAGTCGCGTCCGGGTCAGGAGTAGACCGGCCCGGTGAACTTCTCGCCCGGGCCCGTGCCCGGCGCGTCCGGGACGATGGAGGCCTCGCGGAAGGCCAGCTGCAGCGAGCGCAGGCCGTCCCGCAGCGGCGCCGCGTGGAAGTTGCTGATCTCCGGGGCGCCGGCGGTGACGAGCCCGGCCAGCGCGGTGATCAGCTTGCGGGCCTCGTCGAGGTCCTTGTCCTTCTCCCCGCCCTCGGCCAGGCCGCACTTGACCGCGGCGGCGCTCATCAGGTGCACCGCGACGGTGGTGATCACCTCGACGGCCGGGACCTCGGCGATGTCCCGGGTGAGGTCGTCGAAGCCGATCGCGTCGTCGTCCGCGCCGGGGGTCTTGGTGGGCTCGCTGCTCAAGGGGGGCTCGTTCCGTCGTGCCGGTGTCCGTACCCCTGGAGCGTACAAGGGCCCTTCCGGAGGCGGACAAAGGTGGTGAGGTGGGGCGGAATGGCGTTCGACTCCGCAGCGCTGTATGCTTCGAGACTGACCGGCCGGGATCCCGTATGGGCACCTGGCCAGCAAGAGGAGGCTCCACCCAGGAGGCCCGAGAGGGCAACCGCGAAAGTCTCCCACCTGGTCGACCTCAGGGTCGACGGGTCCCGGTCCGCGACGGGCGCCACGGCGCCGAGTCGCAGCAGCGCTCCTCACCAGGGTGTTGCCCCCGGATTGTGTGGAGCCCCGCTTGTACCGAGCGGGGCTTTTTTCGTGTCGCGGTGCACACGGTGCCGAACAGGTGCCGGGCAGCGCAGCACGAATGAAGCCCCGCCCAGTGGTCGAGTCCACTACGTGCGTCCGCCGTCCGACGGCCGCATCGCAGAAGGTGCAACCGAGGAGGCCCCATCAGCACCGAGCCCCGCATCAACGACCGGATTCGCGTCCCGGAGGTGCGACTCGTCGGTCCCAGCGGCGAGCAGGTCGGCATCGTGCCGCTTGCCAAGGCGCTGGAGCTCGCGCAGGAGTACGACCTTGACCTGGTCGAGGTCGCGGCGACCGCCCGGCCGCCGGTGTGCAAGCTCATGGACTACGGCAAGTTCAAGTACGAGTCGGCCATGAAGGCCCGTGAGGCGCGCAAGAACCAGGCGCACACGGTCATCAAGGAGATGAAGCTCCGGCCGAAGATCGACCCGCACGACTATGACACCAAGAAGGGTCACGTCGTCCGGTTCCTCAAGCAGGGCGACAAGGTCAAGATCACGATCATGTTCCGTGGTCGTGAGCAGTCCCGCCCCGAGCTGGGCTTCCGCCTGCTGCAGCGGCTCGCCGACGACGTCCAGGACCTGGGCTTCATCGAGTCGTCGCCGAAGCAGGACGGCCGAAACATGATCATGGTTCTTGGCCCGCACAAGAAGAAGACCGAGGCGATGGCCGAGGCCCGCGCCCTCGCCGACGCCCGCAAGGCCGAGCGTCAGGGCCGTACCCCCGGCGCCGACGCCGCTGCGGACGACGACCTGGTGGACGACGACCTGCTGGACGACGACCTGCTGGTCGACGACGAGGTCGCCGATGACGAGGTCGCCGACGACGAGGCGACCGAGGCGGCCGAGGCACAGGACGCCCCGGCCGAGGCGCCGGCCGTCGAGGCCGACGCTCCGGTCGAGCAGCCGGCCGCCTCCCAGGGCGCCTGAGCCTTCACCGGCCAGGGCGGCCCGGGAGACCGGCCCCAAGGTGACGGGGCGCCCCGCCCGGTCACACAGATCCATCCAGTTCACGCCCGCGTGGCGCAGGCCGCGCGGGCGCGGACGGGACCGACGAGGAGATACGGCGAAATGCCGAAGCAGAAGACGCACAGTGGCGCCAGCAAGCGCTTCAAGATCAGTGGCTCCGGCAAGGTGCTCCGCGAGCGCGCCGGCCGCCGCCACCTCCTGGAGCACAAGCCCTCGACGCTGACCCGCAAGCTGGCCGGGACCGTCGAGCTGGCCCCCGCTGACGCCAAGAAGATCAAGAAGCTTCTCGGCAAGTGATCGCCCTCCCGCTCGGCGCGAGCCGTGAGCGGGTCAGCTGATCCTTCCCGACCCATTCGAATGACGGACCACGTGAAGTAGTCCGTGGTCCAACCCAAGGAGTAATCAAGTGGCACGCGTCAAGCGGGCAGTCAACGCCCACAAGAAGCGCCGGGTCATCCTGGAGCGCGCCAGCGGCTACCGTGGCCAGCGCTCGCGGCTGTACCGCAAGGCCAAGGAGCAGGTCACCCACTCGCTGGTCTACAACTTCAACGACCGCAAGAAGCGCAAGGGCGACTTCCGTCAGCTGTGGATCCAGCGCATCAACGCTGCGGCCCGTGCCAACGGCATCACCTACAACCGCTTCGTGCAGGGCCTGAAGGCCGCCAGCGTCGAGATCGACCGCAAGATGCTGGCCGACCTGGCCGTCAACGACCCGGGCGCGTTCGCGTCGCTGGTCGAGGTCGCCCAGAAGGCGCTGCCGGCCGACGTGAACGCCCCCAAGGCTGCCGCCGACGCCGCCTGATCTTCCGAGATCAGTTGAGCTCTGACCGGACCCGCAGGCTCCCTGCGGGTCCGGTTCTGCGTTTCCCCGGATCTTCAGCGCCGCCCGCCACAGAGAACGAGACCATGCCGAGCACCGACACCCCCCTGCTCACCTCCCTGCGCTCGCCGCGCGTCGTCGCCGCCCGCCGGCTCGCCAAGCGGAACCAGCGCACCAAGGAACGCCGCTTCCTGGTCGAGGGCCCGCAGGCCGTCCGGGAGGCCGTCGCCTTCGGCCAGCTGCCGGGCTCGGCCGAGCACGCCGTGGTCGAGGTGTACGTGACCCCGGAGGCCGCCGAGCGGCACGCCGCCCTCGTCGAGGCGACGCTGGCCGAGGGGCTGCCGGTGCTGACCGCCACCGACGAGGTGATCGCCGACATCTGCGACACGGTGACCCCGCAGGGCATCGTGGCGCTCTGCCGCTTCATCGACACGCCGTTCGCCGAGGTGCTCAAGGCCCGCCCCAGGCTCGTCGCGGTCCTCGCCCACGTCCGTGACCCCGGCAACGCCGGCACCGTGCTGCGCACCGCCGACGCGGCCGGCGCGGACGCCGTGGTGCTCACCGACGCCTCGGTGGACCTGTACAACCCGAAGGCCGTCCGGGCCTCCGTCGGCAGCCTGTTCCACCTGCCGGTGGCGGTCGGTGTGCCGGTCGAGGAGGCCGTCGCGCAGCTGCGCGCGGCCGGGGTCCGGGTGCTCGCCGCGGACGGCGCGGGGGAGCGCGACCTGGACCAGGAGCTCGACGAGGGCACCCTGGGCGCGCCCGGCGCGTGGGTGTTCGGCAACGAGGCCTGGGGGCTCCCGGAGGAGACCCGCGCGCTGGCCGACGAGGTCGTGCGCGTCCCGATCCACGGGCACGCCGAGAGCCTCAACCTGGCCACCGCCGCGGCCGTCTGCCTGTACGCCTCGGCCCGGGCGCAGCGCTCGCCCGGCGGCTGCCGCTCGAACGCCTGACCCGCACGCTCCAGCCGCCACCGGCCGAGGGCCTACTACAGGGGGCTGCGAGGCGCTAGGGTCTGCCTCTGTGGGGGGAACGGCACGGTGGGTAATCGGGGAGGACACCCATGGTCGGCAGCGGGCCAGAGCTCGACCCGGACGACCTACCGGACGGCCTGGTGGTCGCCGATGCGCTGGGCCGGGTGGTCTGCTTCAACCGGGCCGCGGCCCGGCTCACCGGCCTGCCCCCGGAGGCCGCGCTCGGTAGCGGGCTGGAGGACGTCCTCCCGCTGGAGGACCTGGACGGCCGCCGCTGGTGGCAGCTGACCGACCCGTACGGCGGCCTGGCCACCCGCACCGGCCAGCCGGAGCGCAACCTGCTGCTGCCCGGCGGCCGCGAGGTGCTGGTCTCCGCCCGGTACGTCCGGGACGTGCCGCTGGGGCCGCCGCAGCGGGTGGTGGTCGCGCTGCGCGGCACCGAGGCCCGGCGCCGCACCGAGCGCAGCCACGCCGAGCTGATCGCCACCGTCGCCCACGAGCTGCGCTCGCCGCTCACCAGCGTCAAGGGCTTCACGGCGACGCTGCTGGCCAAGTGGGAGCGGTTCACCGACGGGCAGAAGCGGCTGATGCTGGAGACGGTGGACGCCGACGCCGACCGGGTCACCCGGCTGATCGCCGAGCTGCTGGACATCTCCCGGATCGACGCCGGCCGGCTGGAGCTGCGCAAGCAGGTGGTCGACCTCGCCGCCGCGGTGCGCCGGCACGTCGAGCGCAAGGTCGCCACCGGCATCCCCGAGGAGCGCTTCGACGTCCGGATCAGCGAGTCGCTGACCGTCCTGTGGGCCGACCCGGACAAGGTCGACCAGGTGCTGGCCAACCTGCTGGAAAACGCGGTGCGCCACGGCGAGGGAACTGTCACGATCGAGGTGGCACCGGCCAAGGAGGTCGTCGAGGCGCCCCTCTGGGAGCGCTCGGGCACCCCTCCCCGCATCGTGGAAGGAACCGCGGTCACCGTGAGCGACGAAGGAAGCGGCATCCCCGAGGAGTCGATGCCGCGCGTCTTCACCCGCTTCTGGCGCGGTTCCAAGCGCGGCGGCACCGGCCTGGGCCTGTACATCGTCAAGGGCATCGTGGAGGCCCACGGCGGCTCGATCCGGGTCGACCGGGCCCCCTGCGGCGGCGCCCGGTTCCGATTTATCCTGCCCGCCAGCGTTCCGGACTTCATGCTCTGAAGGAGCATGAACGACAAGCAGAGCATGCTCTGAAGGAGCTCTGAAGGAGCATGAACGCATGCTCCGGGGTTCCGCTGGACGGGCTTCCAGGCAGCCGCGCTACGCGCTGCGACTACACTCGACCTTTGGCGTTGTGGTACGCCCTGTGCGGCTGAGCCGCGGACACCCCTCTTCCCCGTCGTGCGGAGAACGGCTGCCCGTGCCCCGGCCACACCGGGCGTACCGCAGAGGCAGCCACCCTTACCTGAGCACGGACGAGCAGGAGCACGGGAAGATAGAGATGTCGGCACCCAACAAGTCGTACGACCCGGTCGAGGTCGAGGCCCTCAAGCCCGAGGTGGTGGAGCAGGCGCGGGACGAGGCCGTCGCCGCCTTCGCCGCCGCCAGCACGCTCGACGAGCTGAAGGAGGCCAAGGTCGCCCACACCGGCGACCGTTCCGCGCTCTCCCTCGCCAACCGCGAGATCGGCGCCCTGCCCCCGCACGCCAAGGCCGCCGCCGGCAAGCTGATCGGCCAGGCCCGCGGCGCCGTCAACAAGGCCCTCGCCAAGCGGCAGGCCGAGCTGGAGGCGGAGCGCGACGCCCGCGTGCTGGTCGAGGAGGCGGTGGACGTCACGCTGCCGTACGACCGCGCTCCGCGCGGCGCCCGGCACCCGCTGACCACCCTGGCCGAGCGCATCGAGGACACCTTCGTCGCGATGGGCTACCAGGTCGCCGAGGGCCCCGAGGCCGAGGCCGAGTGGCTGAACTTCGACGCCCTCAACCTGGGCCCGGACCACCCGGCCCGCTCGATGCAGGACACCTTCTTCGTGCAGGCCCCGGACGGCTCCGCCGACTCCGGCGTGGTGATGCGCACCCAGACCTCCCCGGTTCAGGCCCGCACCCTGCTCGACCGCGAGCCCCCGGTCTACGTGGTCTGCCCCGGCCGCGTCTACCGCACCGACGAGCTGGACGCCACGCACACCCCGGTGTTCCGCCAGGTCGAGGGCCTCGCGGTGGACGAGGGCATCACCTTCGCCGACCTCAAGGGCACCATCGAGGTGCTGGTCGAGAAGCTGATCGGCGGCGGCCTGGAGCTGCGCTGGCGCCCCTCGTACTTCCCGTTCACCGAGCCGAGCGCCGAGATCGACCTGCAGTGCTTCGTGTGCCGCGGCGAGAGCGTCGGCAACCCGGACCGCCCCTGCCGGACCTGCTCCTCCGAGGGCTGGATCGAGCTCGGCGGCTGCGGCGTGGTCAACCCGCGCGTGCTGGTCGCCTGCGGCGTCGACCCCAACCGCTACAGCGGGTTCGCCTTCGGCCTGGGCCTGGAGCGGATCCTGATGAATCGTCACAACGTCGCCGACATGCGCGACATGGTCGAGGGTGACGTGCGCTTCACCCTCCCGTTCGGGATGGAGATCTGATGCGCGTCCCGCTTTCCTGGCTGCGTGAGTACGTCGACCTGCCGGCCGGCGAGACCGGCCGTGACGTGGCGGAGCGCCTGGTCCGGGCCGGCCTGGAGGTCGAGACCGTCGAGCAGCTCGGCGGCGACCTCAAGGGCCCGCTGGTGGTCGGCGAGGTGCTCTCCATCGAGCAGCTGACCGGCTTCAAGAAGCCGATCCGGCACTGCCTCGTCAACGTCGGCGACGCCAACGGCACCGGCGAGCCGCAGGAGATCGTCTGCGGCGCCACCAACTTCGCCGTCGGCGACAAGGTCGTCGTGGTGCTCCCGGGCGCCGTGCTGCCCGGCCCCTTCCCGATCGCGGCCCGCCAGACCTACGGCCGCACCTCGGCCGGCATGATCTGCTCGGCCCGCGAGCTCGGCATGGGCGACGACCACGACGGCATCATCGTGCTCCCGCCGGAGTTCGAGCCCGGCACCGACGCGATCGAGCTGCTCCAGCTGGTCGACGAGGTGCTGGACATCGCCGTCACCCCGGACCGCGGCTACTGCCTGTCGCTGCGCGGCGTCGCCCGCGAGGCCGCCGCCGCGTACGGGCTGCCGCTGGCCGACCCGGCGCTGCTCGACGTGCCGCCGGCCAACTCCTTCGGCTACCTGGTCAAGGTCAACGACCCGGCCGGCTGCGACCGCTTCGTGGCCCGCACGGTCGTCGGCATCGACCCGACCGCCAAGTCCCCGATCTGGCTGCAGCGCCGCCTCCAGAAGGCCGGCATCCGCCCGATCTCGCTGACCGTCGACATCACCAACTACGTGATGCTGGAGGTCGGCCAGCCGCTGCACGCCTACGACAAGCAGCGCGTGAGCGGCCCGATCACGGTCCGCCGGGCGGAGCAGGGCGAGAGCCTGACCACCCTGGACGGCGTGCAGCGCAAGCTCTCCGCCGAGGACCTGCTGATCTGCGACAACAGCGGCCCGATCGGCCTGGCCGGTGTCATGGGCGGTGCCTCCACCGAGATCCTCGACCCGGCTGCCGGACCGGGCACCACCGAGGTGATCATCGAGGCGGCGCACTTCGAGCCGGTCGCCATCGCCCGCGCCGCCAAGCGGCACAAGCTGCCCTCCGAGGCGTCCAAGCGCTTCGAGCGCGGCGTCGACCCGGAGGCCGCCCGCGCCGCCGCCCAGCGCGCCGTCGACCTGCTGGTCCTGATCGCCGGCGGCACCGCCGAGGCCGGGGTCACCGACATCGCCGCCCCGCACCCGGTGCGCACCATCACCATCTCCGCCGACCTGCCCGACCGGGTCGCCGGCACCGCGTACGGCCGCGAGACCGTGACCCGGCGCCTGCAGGAGATCGGCTGCTCGGTCGCCGGCGCCGACGTCCTGGAGGTCACCCCGCCGACCTGGCGCCCCGACCTCACCGACCCGTACGACCTCGCGGAGGAGGTCATCCGGCTGGAGGGCTACGACAACGTCCCCGCCCGGATGCCCAACGTGCCCCCGGGCAAGGGCCTGACCGAGGCCCAGCGCGTCCACCGCCGGATCGGCGTCGCGCTGGCCGGGGCCGGCTACGTCGAGGTCAACAACTACCCGTTCCTCGGCGAGAGCGCCTTCGAGGCGCTCGGCCTGGAGCCGGACGACCGGCGTCGGCGCACCGTCAAGCTGGTCAACCCGCTCAACGACGAGGAGCCGGCGCTGCGCACCACGCTGCTGCCGGGCCTGCTCGGCTCGCTGCGCCGCAACGTCGGCCGCGGCAACACCGACCTGGCGATCTACGAGACCGGCACCGTCTTCCTGCCCAAGGACGAGCTGTCCGTGGCCCCGCGCCCGGCCGTCGACCGCCGGCCCAGCGCCGAGGAGCTGGCCGCGCTGGACGCCGCGCTGCCGGACCAGCCGCGCCGGGTCGCCGTCGCCCTCGCGGGCGAGCGGCTGCCGTCCGGCTGGTGGGGCCAGGGCGCCGGGGCGTCCTGGGCGGACGCCGTCCAGGCGGCCCGTACGGTGGCCCGCGCGGCCGGCGTCGAGCTGACCGTGCGGCAGGGGCAGCGGGCGCCGTGGCACCCGGGCCGCTGCGCCGAGCTGGTCGTCACCGGCACCGACCGGGTGGTCGGCCACGCCGGTGAGCTGCACCCGCGCGTCGTCAAGGCGCTCGGCCTGCCGGCCCGCACCAGCGCGATGGAGATCGACGTCGACCTGCTCACCGCGGACGGCGCCGAGAAGGTCAACGGCCCTGCGGTCTCCGGCTTCCCGGTGGCCACCCAGGACGTCGCGCTGATCGTCGACGCCGCCGTTCCGGCCGCCGACGTGGAGGCCGCGCTGCGCTCCGGCGCGGGCGAACTGCTGGAGGCCATCCGGCTGTTCGACGTCTTCACCGGCGAGCAGGTCGGCGAGGGCCGCAAGTCGCTGGCGTACGCGCTGCGCTTCCGCGCCGCGGACCGCACGCTGACCGCCGACGAGGCGACCGCCGCCCGCGAGGCGGCCGTCGCCGAGGCCGTCGCCCGCACCGGCGCGGTGCTGCGCGGCGCCTGATCCCGTCAGGCCTCAGGGCCCCGTTCGGACCTCGGTCCGGGCGGGGCCCTTTGCCTTTCCTCGACTTTTCCTGCCATCCCTCGCCTTTCCTCGCCTTTCCTTGGCTTGACGGAACGTCACCATGTCCACTTAACTCATTAACTATGGAACTAGATAAAGGCGCCGACCCGCCCCCTCCGATCGAGTTCCGCCTGGACCCGGCCTCCGGTGTCCCGACCTATCTGCAGCTCGTGCAGCAGGTCGAACAGGCGCTGCGGATGGGCTGGTTGACGGAGGGGGACCGGCTTCCCCGGGTGCGCGAGGTGGTGGCGGGGCTGGCGATCAACCCCAACACCGTGCTCAAGGCGTACCGCGAGCTGGAGCACCGCAGCCTGGCCGTCGGCCGGCGCGGCCAGGGCACCTTCGTGCGCGGACTGCCCGCCGGGGTGGTGCCGTTGCGCGAACGGGCCGCGCTGCGGCGGGGATTGCTGGACTGGATGTGCGCGGCGCGGGCCACCGGGCTGGACGAGGACGGGATGGTCGCGGTGTTCGAGGACACGCTGCGCGACCTGCGGAACGGAGAGGTGGCGTCATGACGGCGGACACCGTGATCGACTGCGGCGGGATCGGCAAGCGCTACCGCCGCTCCTGGGCGCTGCGGGACTGCCATCTGGCCGTCCCCGCCGGGCGCGTGGTGGCGCTGGTCGGGCCGAACGGCGCCGGCAAGACCACGCTGCTGGGCCTGGCCGCCGGGCTGACCCGGCCGAGCGAGGGCGCCATGACCGTTCTCGGCGACCAACTCCCGGGCTCTCCGGCGGCGTTGGACCGGATCGGGTTCGTCGCCCAGAACGCCGCGCTCTACCCCGGAGTGCCCGTGCGCGACCTGCTCCGGATGGGCCGGTACCTGAACCGCCGCTGGGACGACGCCCGGGCGCACGCCCACCTGGAGGGCCTCGGCATCCCGCTGGACCGCAGGTACGGCCGCCTCTCCGGCGGCCAGCAGGCCCAGGTCTCGCTCGCCCTGGCGCTCGCCAAGCGCCCCGAACTACTGCTGCTGGACGAGCCGTTGGCCGCCCTGGACCCGCTGGCCCGGCACGACTTCATGGCGGTGCTGCTGACCGCCGTGGCCGAGGACGGCCTGTCCGTGGTGTTCTCCTCGCACGCCGTCAACGAGCTGGAGCAGAGTTGCGACCACCTGGTGGTGCTCGGCGGCGGCCGGGTCCAGGTGGCGGGCGAGGCGGACGATCTGGTGGCCGGCCACCGGATGCTGACCGGCCCGACCGCCGGGGCGGACGAGGTCGCCGCCCGGCTGCCGGTGGTCCGCGACCGCAGGGCCGGGGCGCAGTCGCACCTGCTGGTGCGGACCGGCGGCGTGGACGCCCCGGTCTCCGCCGGCTGGCGCCAACAGCGCGTCGGCCTGGAGGAGTTGGTGCTCGCCTACCTGCGTGAGCCGACCGCCTCCGCCCTGCCCGGCCCGCGCGGGGCCATCCGCGCGTCCGTCCGTACGTCCGAGAAAGCGATGCTGTCATGAGTGCCGTCACCGCCGTTCCCGCCGCGCTGCCCCGGGCCGGGGTGGTGCGGGCGGCGTGGCTGCGGCACCGGCCCGCGCTGCGGGTGCTGCTGGGCGTCCTGGCCGGGCTCGTCCTGCTGCTGGCCGTCACCGGGTACTTCCTGCACGCCGGGTTCGACCGGTCCGGCGCGGGTGACTGCGACATGGCGACGCGAGCCTGCAACGAGCACTGGAAGGGGTTCCTGCGCGAGTACGGCACCGAGCTGATGGTCGGCGCGAACATCGTCTACTTCCTCGGCGGCGCCCTCGGCGCCTTCGCCGGCGGCCCTTTGCTGGCACGGGAGTTCGAGCACGGCACGGTCCGCTTCGCCTGGACCCAGGGGGCCGGACGGACCAGGTGGACGGTGGGCGTCCTGGCCGTCGCGGGCGGCGTGCTGGCCGTCGCGACGGCGCTGGCGGGCGTGGTGACCAACTGGTGGCTGGAGCCGATGGCGAGGCAGTCGGGCCGCTTCACGCCGCTGCTGTTCACGGCCGCCGCGCCCGCCCTGGTCGGCCGGGTCCTGCTGGTCTTCGCGCTGTCCGCGCTCGCGGGCGCGGTGCTGCGGCGGACGGTGGTGGCGGTGGGGATCGGGGTGGCGGCCTCGGTCGTGTCCACGCTGGTCGCCCAGTCCCTGCGGTTCGACTACCGCGCCCCGCTCCAGGACACCTTGCACACGCTGGCGCAGGCCTCGGTCGACCACCGCTGGGAGGGGAGCACGTGGATCACCGACCCGGCCGGGAACCGGATGAGCATCGGGCGGCTCTACGACGCGGGGAACGACTACTACGGCGCCCAGAAGCTGGTGAGCGAGGGCGGCTACTCGGCGCACGAGATCTACCAACCGGGCAGTCGCTACTGGTCGTTCCAGTTCATCGAGCTCGGCTGGATGGCGGCCCTGGCGGTGCTGCTGTGCGCGGCGGCGGTCTGGTGGGTGCGCAGGCGGGCGGTCTGACCTGCGTCTTTGAAGAGCCTTGAAGAGACTTTGTCAAAACCCTTGCGGGGACGGGGAAGGAGGGCCCTTAATTCTCGTTAGGAAAGTTTCCTAACCCCCCGAGGAAACGGAGCATCGTATGCGTCCCCAGCACCACCGTGCCCTCCGCATCGCCCTCGCCGCCGCCCTGGTGGCCGCGCCCCTCACGGTCGCGGCCGCCGGCGCCGCCACCGCCGCGCCGAAGTCCGCGACGTCCGTCCAGCTCAAGGGAGTCGGGCTGGACGACCCGCACAAGAAGGACATCGCGATGCAGCTGGTGTCCAGCGCGGAGAACTCCTCGCTGGACTGGAAGGCCCAGTACAAGTACATCGAGGACATCGGCGACGGGCGCGGCTACACCGCCGGCATCATCGGCTTCTGCTCCGGCACCGGCGACATGCTGGACCTCGTCCAGCACTACACCGACCTCAAGCCGGGCAACGTCCTCGCCAAGTACCTGCCGGCCCTGAAGAAGGTCAACGGCAGCGCCTCGCACGCCGGCCTCGGCACCCCCTTCGTCAACGACTGGGCCGCCGCCGCCAAGGACGCGGTCTTCCTGCAGGCCCAGAACGACGAGCGCGACCGGGTGTACTTCAACCCCGCCGTCAACCAGGCCAAGTCCGACGGCCTGCGCGCGCTCGGCCAGTTCGCCTACTACGACGCCATCGTCATGCACGGCCCCGGCAACAGCTCGGACAGCTTCGGCGGCATCCGCGCCGCCGCCCTGAAGAAGGCCAAGACCCCCGCCCAGGGCGGCGACGAGGCCACCTACCTCAAGGCCTTCCTGGACGCCCGCAAGGTGGTCATGAAGAAGGAGCAGGCCCACTCCGACACCAGCCGGGTCGACACCGAGCAGTCGGTCTTCCTCAACGCCAAGAACTTCGACCTCAACCCGCCGCTCAAGTGGAAGGTCTACGGCGACAGTTACGCCATCAACAGCTGACGCAACGCCGAGCGGGGCCCGGGAGCAGCACCTCGCTCCCGGGCCCCGCCGCCATCCACCGGCCGGTGCTCAGGCGCTCGCGGTGTAGTCGTAGAAGCCGCGGCCGGACTTACGGCCCAGCAGGCCCGCGTCGACCATCCGGGACAGCAGCGGGGGAGCCGCGTACAGCGGCTCCTTGTACTCGTCGTACATCGACTCGGCGATCGAGACGATGGTGTCCAGGCCGATCAGGTCGCACAGCCGCAGCGGGCCCATCGGGTGGGCGCAGCCGGCCTCCATGCCCTTGTCGATGTCGGAGGCCGTGGCCACGCCCGACTCGAACATCCGCACCGCGGACAGCAGGTAGGGCACCAGCAGCGCGTTGACCACGAAGCCGGCCCGGTCGCGGGCGCGGATCGGCTCCTTGCCGAGCTCCTGGGAGGCGAAGGCCTCGACCCGCTCGGTGGTCACCGCCGAGGTGGTCAGCGTCGGGATGACCTCGACCAGCTTCTGCACCGGCGCCGGGTTGAAGAAGTGCAGGCCGATCACCTGCTCGGGGCGGGAGGTGGCGGCGGCCAGCTTCACGATCGGGATCGACGAGGTGTTGGAGGCCAGGATCGCGTCCCGGCGCTCGACCACCTGGTCCAGGGTCTGGAAGATCTTGACCTTGATGTCCTCGCGCTCGGCGACCGCCTCGACCACCAGGTCGCGGTCGGCGAAGTCGGCCAGGTCCACGGTGAAGGCCAGCCGGGCCAGCGCCGCGTCCCGCTCCTCCGGGCTCAGCTTGCCGCGCTTGACCGCCGTGTCCAGGGAGTTGGTCAGCCGGGTACGGCCGAACTCCAGCGCCTCGCCGCTGGCCTCCGCCACCAGGACGTCCAGCCCGGCCCGGGCGAAGACCTCCGCGATGCCCGACCCCATCAGGCCGCAGCCGATCACTCCGACGCGCGCGATGTCACTCACTCAGTTGCCCTTCGGTGGTGCTGGGGATCGCCCAGCGACTGGTGACCCAGCGAGCTGCTGGTCAACGGGCCGGTGTGCCGGAATGGGTGCACCGGTCACCGTCCCGACGACGTTACTACTCCGTACCGGCCAGTAGGTCACCCCCTCCCCGGCCGGGTGCCAGTGCGAGCCGTCGTCCGAACGGGTGAGGCCGGGCCCGCCGCCCGTGCGCCCGGGGCCGGGCCCGTGCGGCGGCCGGAAGAATGCCGCAGACGGGGGCCGGGGACGGGAAGGGAGCACACGGTGCCGACGGGATCGCTCACAGGACAGGTCGCCCTGATCACCGGCGCGGGCCGGGGAATCGGCCGGGAGATCGCCATCGGCCTGGCCGCCGAGGGCATGGCCGTCGGCCTGGTCGGCCGCACCCACGGGACGCTGACCGACACCCTCAAGGAGTGCGCCCGGCACGGCTCCCGCGGCGTCGCCGTCACCGCCGACGTCACCCGCGCCGGCGCCGTCCGCGAGGCCGTCCGGGTCGTCGAACGCGACCTCGGCCCGATCGACCTGCTGATCAACAACGCCGGCCTGGTCGACCGCGCCGAGGTGCCGCTCTGGGAGACCGACGCCAACCAGTGGTGGCAGGTGATCGAGACCAACCTGCGCGGCCCCTACAACCTGCTGCGCTGCGTCCTGCCCGGCATGGTGTCCCGGCGGCGCGGCCGGGTGGTCAACCTCAACTCCGGCTTCGCCCTGCGCCCGGACGGCCACTACACCGCGTACGCCACCTCCAAGGGCGCGCTGCTCCAGCTCTCCGACAACATGGCGGACTCGCTGGCCCGCCACGGCATCGTCATCCTCGACATCAGCCCCGGCGCGGTCGAAACCGACATGACCGCGGGAATGCCGATGTTCAAGGACACGCAGACCTGGGGCTCCATCCCGTACATGGTCGCGGTCACCGTGGACGCCGCCCGCGGCCGCTTCGACGGCCTGCACGGCCGGTTCATCCACGCCGGGCGGGACGACCTGGAGGAGCTGGTCAACCGGGCCGCGGAGATCCGCGCGGCGGACGCCCGGACGCTGCGGATGCGCCCGTACAAGGCGGACGACCCGATGGGCTGAACGGGCCCCTCGGCCGGCGCGCTGCGAAGAGCGGTCAGGCGCACAGCTGACTGGCGGTCACCGGCTTCAGACCCGCCTTGGCGAGGCCGTCCAGGATGCCCGGCAGCGCGTCCACCGTGCACTGGTGGCCCATGTGCAGGGCGACCACCGACCCGCCGCGCACCGACTTCAGCACCCGGCGCTGCAACTCGGCGGCCGACGGGTCGTTGTAGTCGCGCGGGTCGACGTCGAAGGACAGCACGTGCTCGTAGCCGACCGCCTTCGCCTGCTCGCGCACCGTCCGGGTGGCGTACTGCGCGGCGGACGGGCGGAACCAGCGGCCGATCGAGCCGGTGAGCCGCTGGAGCCGTTCGGCGCACTGGGCGATCTCGTCGTGCACCTGGGCGGCCGTCATCGTCGACAGGTCGAGGTGGTTCTGGGTGTGGTTGCCCAGCTCGTGGCCGGCGTCCAGGATCCGGCGGGCCATCTGCGGCTGCTGGTCGAGCCAGCTGCCGACGACCATCACGGTCAGCTTGATGCCGCGCTGCTCGGCGGCCTCCAGCAGCGCGGTGGCCTGCTTCGGATCGCCGCTGCCGTGGCAGGTCAGCGCCACGAACTTGCTGGTGCGCGGCCCGTTCACCACCTCGACCGGGGTGCCGGCGGCGAGCGGCGGCAGCACCGGCGGCGTCGGAGGCGTGGGCGGGGGCGTCGGCGGCGTCGCAGCCCCGGCGGCCGGCTCCGCGCCGGTGGCCGGGTCGGTACCGGCGGTCGGGTCGGCCCCGGTGGGCTGCGGCTCCGGCGGGGCGGACGGCACGGGGGAGGCCGGGCCCTCGCCGCCGTTCCAGGCCGGGTCGGTGGTGTGCTGCGGGTCGAGGGTGCCCGGGTGCACGGCGAGCCCCCCGGCATCGGCCCGGCGCGGGGTGCCGGAGGCACACGCGCTGAGGAACCCGCTGGCGGCGGTCAGGGCGGCCAGCTGGACGGCGGTGCGCAGTACGGTGCGGCGGTCGGCAGTCATCGGCAGTCAGCATAGGGACGGTGGCCACCCACGGCGATCCGAGGAGCGTCCCGGTACCGCCATTGACGTGCACACACTCCACTGCCCGGGTGTTGCGTAAACCTGAACTCCCGCTGTTTCACCGGCGTGTCGTCGGATACGATCACGGCGCACCGCACGCCACGGGAAGGTGGCCGGGCCGGACGCGGGTCACCCCCGTGGTACCGGGCGGGCCCGCCGACCGCCGCGGCGGTGCCATTTCCGGCAGTGAGCACGGCAGAGGGGGGCGGAACAGGATGCACGAGGACAGCGCAGCCATCGGCGAGGCCACCGGCACCGACTGGGACTGGGCCAGAGCGGACGACTGGCAGCCGCCGAGCGAGCTCGACACCGGCATCCCGCACACCGCCCGGATGTACGACTACTACCTCGGCGGCAAGGACAACTTCGAGGCCGACCGCAAGGCCGCCCAGGCCGCCATAGCCGCCTACCCCGCGCTGCCGCTGCTGGCCCGCACCAACCGGCAGTTCCTCGGCGACGCGGTGGAGTTCGCCGCCGGCCGGGGCATCCGCCAGTTCGTCGACATCGGCACCGGCATCCCGGCCGTCGGCTCCACCAGCGAGGTCGCCCAGCGGGTCGCCCCGGACGCCCGGGTGGTGTACGTCGACAACGACCCGATCGTCGCCACCCACGCCCGCGCCCTGCTGGCCGGCCACCCCGCCGGACACACCTCGGTCATCGAGGCCGACCTGCGCGACCCGGCCGCCATCCTCGACCACCCGGGCCTGCTCGCCGCCGTCGACCTGTCCCGGCCGGTCGCGCTGATGCTCGTCGCCGTGCTGCACTTCATCCGCGACGAGGACGGCGCCCAGCAGATCGTCCGCACCCTGCGCGACGCGCTCGCCCCCGGCAGCGCGCTGATCCTCTCCCACGGCAGCCCCGACTTCACCTCCCGGGAGAGCGCCGCCGAAGGCACCCGCATCTACCGCAGCGCCAGCGCCCCCCTGGTGCTGCGCCCGCGCGCCGGCGTCGAACCCTTCTTCGGCGACTTCGAGTTCGCCGGCCCCGGCCTGGTCCAACTCCCGCTCTGGCGCCCCACCCCCGGCCACGTCCCCACCACCGAACTCCCCGAAGGCTGGCAGGACGTCTCCGCCTATGCGGGCGTCGCGTTCAAGCAGTAGCCCCGGTTCACGAGGCGGCCCCGGCGCCTCCCTCCTACGCCGGGACCGGCCTCGCACACCACGGAGCCTAGGCTCGGCCACTGACATTCCGTCTCCCGCCCTGGTGCGCACCCGGGCGGGCGACGGACCGTCAGCGGCCCAACCCGGCGCGTACCGGGAGAAATTGGCACGACAGCGCGGGCGGGCCGGTGTTAGCTTCCGCGGCATGGAACCCCTGAACGAGAACGAGATCCGCGCGTCCTTCGTCAACTGCTCCAAGGGCGAGGCCAGTCGGCTCAACCTCCCCCGGGGCCTGGCGGAACTGCCCTGGGAGAACCTGGACTTCCTCGGCTGGCGGGACCAGGGCGCGCCCGACCGGGCCTACCTGGTGGCGTCGTACGGCGGCGAACCGGTCGGCGTGACGCTGCGGGTGCCGACGATCCGCCGCAGCCTCACCAAGACCAACGTCTGCTCGCTGTGCATCACCGCGCACGCCGGCTCCGGCGTCGCGCTGCTCGCCGCCCGCCGGGCCGGAGCGGCCGGGCGGGAGGGTAACACCGTCGGCACGTACATCTGCGCCGACCTCGCCTGCTCGCTGTACGTGCGCGGGCTGAAGAAATCCGCCCTGGTGACCAGGCCCGACGAGTCGCTGCCGCTGGAGCGGCAGATCGACCGGACGGTGGGCAACCTGGACGCGTTCCTCGCCAGGGTGCTCGCCGACACCGCGCGCTGACGGGACTCGCCGACCCGGCGCGCTGACGGGATCAGTGCCCGCGCAGCTGGTCGAGGTCGCGCCGCTCCCGCTTGGTCGGGCGCCCGGCGCCCCGGTCCCGCTCGCCGGCCGTCGCGACGAGTTCGCGCGGCGGCCGCGGCGGGCTGTTGTCGATCAGGCAGTCCGCCGCCACCGTCGCGCCGACCCGCTTGCGGATGAGCTTCTGCACCACGACGACCCGCTCGTAGCCCTCCTCGCGGACCCGCACCTCGTCCCCGGGGCGCAGTGCCTGGGCCGGCTTGACCCGCTCGCCGTTCACCCGCACGTGCCCGGCCCGGCAGGCGGCGGCGGCCAGCGCCCGCGTCTTGGTGAGCCGGACCGACCAGATCCAGCTGTCCACCCGCACGCTTCCCTCGTGTTCAGCCATCCCTGGAGCCTACCCAAGCCGCCCGAACTGGCCCGAGCCCGAACCGGCCCGAGCCCGAGCCCGAACCGGCCCCCGAGCCCGCGGCGCCTGCTACGCCGCCTCCGGCACCATCCGGGCCGCCTGCGGAGCCTCCTGGACCGCCCAGCCGTTGCCGTCCGGGTCGTTGAAGAACACGAAGGAGTTCCACGCCTCGCCGTGCCCGTCCACCCGGCTGCCCGCCTCGAAGTGCTGGACCGGGCTGACCTCGACGCCCCGGGCCGCGAGTTCGGCGTGCGCCTTGTCGATGTTCGGTACCACCAGCTGCAGTCCCTTCACGGATCCGGGCGGCGCCCCGATGACCCCGGTGCCCACCACGATGGAGCACGTGGAGCCCGGGGGAGTCAGCTGGACGACCCGGACCCCGTCGCGCAACCGGGTGTCGTGGTCGACCGTGAAGCCGACCAGCTCCTCGTAGAACAGCTTCGCGCGGTCCACGTCCGACACCGGGACCACCACGACTTCGAGCTTCCAGTCCATCGCCCTCACCCCTCTCGGCCGGGCTCTTCCAGTATCCGTCGAAACGGTTCCCCGTCGGGCCGTCGGATAGCCTGAGAACACGATGAATCCCGAGATCACGCCCGCCGCGGCGACCCTGTTCAGCACGCCGTGGGGCGCCTTCGACCTCACCCGCTTCCCCGAGGACCCGCGTGAGCGCCTGCGGGCCTGGGACGCGGCCGACGAGTACCTGCTGCGCCACCTCGCGGGCGAGGCGGACAGCGCCGCCGGCACCGCGACCGATCTGGCCGGCCGCCGGATCGTCGTCCTGGGCGACCGCTGGGGCGCGTTGACCACCGCGCTGGCCGCCCACGAGCCGGTGCAGATCGTCGACTCCCACCTCGGCCGGCAGGCCACCCTGGCCAACCTGGCGCGGGCCGGCGCCGCCGTCGACCCGGCCCGGCTGCTGACCACCCGGGACGCCCCGCCGGAGCGGATCGACGTCCTGCTGGTGCGCGTGCCCAAGAGCCTGGCCCTGCTGGAGGACCAGCTGCACCGGCTGGCCCCCGCCGTCCACCCGGGCACGGTGGTGGTCGGCGCCGGCATGGTCGCCGAGATCCACACCTCCACGCTCCAGCTCTTCGAGCGGATCCTCGGCCCGACCCGCACCTCGCTCGCCGCCCGCAAGGCCCGGCTGATCTTCTGCACCCCGGATCCGGCGCTGGATCCCGGCCCCAGCCCGTGGCCGCACCGCTACGCGCTGCCGCCGGACGTCGGAGCGGTGTCCGGGCGCACGGTGGTCAACCACGCCGGCACGTTCTGCGCCGAGCGCCTCGACATCGGCACCCGCTTCTTCCTCGGCCACCTGCCGACCCCGGCGCCCGGGGCCCGGGTGGTCGACCTGGGCTGCGGCAACGGCGTGGTCGGCACGGCCGCCGCGCTGGCCGGGCCGGGTGCGGAGCTGGTGTTCGTCGACGAGTCCCATCAGGCGGTGGCCTCGGCGGAGGAGACCTTCCGCGCCAATCTGGGCCCGGACGCCCGGGCGGAGTTCCTGACGGCCGACGCGCTGGCGCCGGAGGTGGCGCCCGCGGGCTCGGTGGACCTCGTCCTGAACAATCCGCCGTTCCACTCGCACCAGGCCACCACGGACGCCACCGCCTGGCGGATGTTCACCGGTGCCCGGCGGGCGCTGCGGCCGGGCGGGGAGCTGTGGGTGGTCGGCAACCGCCATCTCGGTTACCACGTCAAGCTGCGGCGTCTCTTCGGGAACTGCCAGCTGGTGGCGGGCAACCCCAAGTTCGTGGTGCTGCGCGCGGTCAAGCGGTAGTCCGGCGTCCGTCCGGTCGGTCGCGGGTCGGTCGCGGGTCGGTGGCGGCCCGGCCGGGCGGACGCAGGGCGGTTTTCGGGCGTTCTTCGGGGTCCTGACCGCAGCTCCTTGCATGAATGTTCCGTGCTGCGTATATTCATGCCACAACAAAGGAGGAACGCCATGGCATTGCGAGTCGCCGTCGCCGGCGCGAGCGGATACGCGGGCGGCGAGGTGCTGCGTCTGCTGCTCAGCCACCCGGAGGTGGAGATCGGGGCGCTGACCGGCGGCTCGAACGCGGGCACCCGGCTGGGCGCGCTCCAGCCGCACCTGATCCCGCTCGCCGACCGCGTCCTCGAACCCACCACCCCCGAGGTGCTGGCCGGCCACGACGTGGTCTTCCTGGCGCTGCCGCACGGCCAGTCCGCCGCCGTCGCCGAGGCGCTCGGCGACAACGTCCTGGTGGTCGACTGCGGCGCCGACTTCCGGCTCCGCGCCGCCACCGACTGGGAGCAGTTCTACGGCTCCGCGCACGCCGGCACCTGGCCCTACGGCCTGCCCGAACTCCCCGGCCACCGGGCCGCGTTGAAGGGCAGCAACCGGATCGCCGTGCCCGGCTGCTACCCGACGGCCGTGTCCCTGGCGCTGTTCCCGGCATACGCGGCCGGGCTCGCCGAGCCGGAGGCCGTCGTGGTCGCCGCCTCCGGCACCTCCGGTGCGGGCAAGGCCGCCAAGACCCACCTGCTGGGCAGCGAGGTCATGGGCAACGTCAGCCCGTACGGCGTCGGCGGCGTGCACCGGCACACCCCGGAGATGGTGCAGAACCTCACCCCGGTCGCGGGCGAGCCCGTCACCGTCTCCTTCACGCCGACCCTCGTCCCGATGCCGCGCGGCATCCTCGCCACCTGCTCCGCCAAGGCACGGCCCGGGGTGACCGCCGAGAGCCTGCGCGCCGCCTACGCCGAGGCGTTCGCGGACGAGCCGTTCGTCCACCTGCTGCCCGAGGGGCAGTGGCCGCAGACCAGCAGCGTCTACGGCGCCAACACCGCCCTCGTCCAGGTCGCGCTGGACGCCACCGCCGGGCGGATCATCGCGATCAGCGCGATCGACAACCTCGTGAAGGGCACCGCGGGCGGCGCGGTGCAGAGCATGAACATCGCCCTGGGCCTGCCCGAGGAGCTGGGCCTTCCCGTGAACGGAGTCGCACCGTGAGCAACAGTACGAACGTGGGCGTGACGGCCGCCAAGGGCTTCCGGGCCGCCGGTGTGACCGCCGGCATCAAGGCCTCCGGCACCCCGGACCTCGCCCTGGTGGTCAACGACGGCCCCGCGCTCGCCGCCGCCGGCGTCTTCACCGCCAACCGGGTCAAGGCCGCGCCGGTCGTCTGGTCCGAGCAGGTCCTCAAGGGCGGCCAGGTGTCCGCCGTGGTCCTCAACTCCGGCGGCGCCAACGCCTGCACCGGCCCGCTCGGCTTCCAGGACACCCACACCACCGCGGAGAAGGTCGCCGAGGAGCTGGAGCTCAACGCCGGCGAGGTCGCCGTCGCCTCCACCGGCCTGATCGGCGAGCGCCTCCCGATGGACGTCCTGCTGCCCGGCGTCGCGCTGGCCGCCCGGGAGCTGAGCGCGACCGGCGGCGAGGCCGCCGCGATCGCCATCAAGACCACCGACACCGTGCACAAGACCTCCCAGGTCACCAGCCCGGCGGGCTGGACGGTCGGCGGCATGGCCAAGGGCGCGGGCATGCTCGCCCCGAGCCTGGCCACCATGCTGGTCGTGATCACCACCGACGCCGACCTGGACGCCGCCGCCCTGGACGCCGCGCTGCGCGGCGCCACCCGCACCACCTTCGACCGGATCGACTCCGACGGCTGCATGTCCACCAACGACACCGTGCTGCTGCTGGCCTCGGCCGCCTCCGGCGTCGTCCCGGACGAGGCCGAGTTCGCCGAGGCGGTCCGCACCGTCAGCGCCGACCTGGCCCGCCAGCTGATCGCCGACGCCGAGGGCGCCAGCAAGGACATCCGGATCGACGTCACCGGCGCCGCCACCGAGCAGGAGGCCGTCGACGTCGCCCGGACGATCAGCCGAAACAACCTGCTCAAGTGCGCCATCCACGGCGAGGACCCCAACTGGGGCCGGGTGCTGGCCGCGATCGGCACCACCGACGCCGCCTTCGAGCCGGACCGGCTGGACGTGGCCATCAACGGCGTCTGGGTCTGCAAGGACGGCAGCGTCGGCGAGGACCGCACCCTGGTGGACATGGCCGGCCGCGAGGTCGTCATCACCGCGAACCTCAACGCCGGTACGGCGAGCGCCTCGTTGTGGACCAACGACCTCACCGCCGACTACGTCCACGAGAACAGCGCCTACTCGACCTGATGCCCGACAGGTGACGCGCGCCACCGATGCGCGACACCTGATCCGCGACACCCGATGCGCGACACCCGTTCGGACGAGGGACACCCGTGAAGATCGCACCCAAGGGCGAACAGGCCCGCAACAACACCGCGTTGCCCAAGGCGATGACGCTGATCGAGGCGCTGCCGTGGCTGGAGCGCTTCCACGGCAAGACCGTCGTGATCAAGTTCGGCGGCAACGCCATGGTGGACGAGAGCCTCAAATCGGCCTTCGCCCAGGACGTCGTCTTCCTGCGCTACGCAGGCCTGCACCCCGTCGTGGTGCACGGCGGCGGCCCGCAGATCAGCGCCCAGCTGGAGCGGCTCGGCCTGGAGTCCAGCTTCACCAACGGCCTGCGGGTCACCACCCCCGAGACCATGGACGTGGTCCGGATGGTGCTGGCCGGCCAGGTGCAGCGCGAACTGGTCGGCCTGCTCAACGAGCACGGCCCGTTCGCGGTCGGCATGACCGGCGAGGACGCGCACACCATGACGGCGGTCAAGCGGTACGCGGTGGTGGACGGCGAGCAGGTCGACATCGGCCTGGTCGGCGACATCGTCAACATCGAGGCCGGCGCCGTGAAGGCGCTGATCGCCGACGGCCGGATCCCGGTCATCTCCTCGATCGCGCGCGGCGCCGACGGCCACGTCTACAACATCAACGCCGACACCGCCGCGGCCGCCCTCGCGGTCTCGCTGGGCGCCGAGATGCTGGTGGTCCTGACCGACGTCGAGGGCCTCTACGCGGACTGGCCGAACTCCGACGACGTGATCAGCCAACTCGCCGCGAGCGAGCTGGAGGAGCTGCTGCCGAGCCTGGCCAGCGGCATGCTCCCCAAGATGGAGGGCTGCCTGCGCGCCGTCCGCTCCGGGGTGGGCACCGCCCGCGTCCTGGACGGCCGGGTGCAGCACAGCCTGCTGCTGGAGATCTTCACCGACGAGGGCATCGGCACGATGGTCGTGCCGGACGACGAACAGACCGTGACCGGGGGACTGGCATGACCGCGAACGAGCAACTGACCGGCCGGTGGCAGCACGCCTTCACCGACAACTACGGCACCCCGCGGATCGCGCTGGTGCGCGGTGCGGGCGCCAAGCTCTGGGACGCCGACGGCAAGGAGTACACCGACCTGCTCGGCGGCATCGCCGTCAACGCCCTCGGCACCGCCCACCCGGCGGTCGTCGAGGCGGTCAGCCGGCAGATCGCCACCCTGGGCCACGTCTCCAACCTCTTCATGGCCGAGCCGACCATCGCCCTCGCCGAGCGGCTGCTGCGGCTGGACGGCCGGGAGGGCGGCCGGGTGTTCTTCTGCAACTCCGGCGCCGAGGCCAACGAGGCCGCGTTCAAGATCAGCCGTCGGACCGGCCGCACCCACCTGGTCGCCCTCCAGGGCGCCTTCCACGGCCGGACGATGGGCGCCCTCGCGCTCACCGGCCAGCCGGCCAAGCAGGAGCCGTTCCGCCCGCTGCCCGGCGACGTCACGCACGTCCCGTTCGGCGACGTCGAGGCGCTGCGCGCGGCCGTCACCACCGAGACCGCGGCGGTCTTCCTGGAGCCGGTCCAGGGCGAGAACGGCGCCATCCCGCTGCCCGAGGGCTACCTGAGGGCGGCCCGCGAGATCACCCGGGCGACGGGCACCCTGCTGATCCTGGACGAGATCCAGACCGGCGTCGGCCGCACCGGGTACTGGTACGCCCACCAAGCCGTCGAGGGCGTCGAGCCGGACGTCGTCACCCTGGCCAAGGCGCTCGGCGGCGGGCTGCCGATGGGCGCGGTGCTGGCCTTCGGCGAGGCCGCCGAACTGCTCACCCCGGGCCAGCACGGCACCACCTTCGGCGGGAACCCGGTGGCCGCGGCGGCCGGGCTCGCGGTCCTGGACACCATCGAGTCCGAGGGCCTGCTGGAGCACGTGCGCAAGCTCGGCGAGCGGCTGCGCCAGGGCGTCGAGGCGATCGGCGACCCGCTGGTCTCGCACGTGCGCGGCGCCGGACTGCTGCTCGGCATCGTGCTCACCGAGCCGGTTTCGGTACAGGTGCAGGCCGCCGCGCAGGAGGCGGGCTTCCTGGTCAACGCGGCCGTCCCGGACGCCGTCCGGCTGGCCCCGCCGCTGGTGCTGACCGAGCAGGAGGCGGACGCCTTCCTCGCCGCTCTGCCGGGCGTCCTGCGGGCGGTGCGCGAGGGCGCCCCGGCCGATGCGAGCTGACCGTTGTCCGGGAGAATAACCACATGACCGTTTCCCACTCCGGCCCGTCCGCCGCAGGCCCGTCGCCGCAGGTGCCGCAGACCCGCACCGCGCGGCACCGGCGGATCGTGGACCTGCTCACCCGCCAGCCCGTGCGCTCGCAGAGCCAGCTCGCCAAGCTGCTCGCCGACGACGGACTCGTGGTCACCCAGGCGACCCTCTCCCGGGACCTGGACGAGCTGGGCGCGGTCAAGATCCGCAACCGGGACGGCGCGCTGATCTACGCCGTCCCGGCGGAGGGCGGCGACCGCACGCCGCGCGCGCCGATGGGGGAGTCGGCCAGCGAGGGCCGGATGGCCCGGCTGGCCGGCGAGCTGATGGTCTCCGCGACGGCCTCCGGCAACCTGGTGGTGCTGCGCACCCCTCCGGGGGCCGCGCAGTTCCTCGCCTCGGCGATCGACCAGGCGGAGGTGTTCGAGATCATCGGCACCATCGCCGGTGACGACACCGTCCTGCTGATCAGCCGGGACCCGGCGGGCGGCCAGGCGCTCGCCGACCACCTCATGCAACTCGCCCAGGCGAAGGCGCAGTAGCGCGCCCCGACGCGAGACCCCGACGCGTCACGACGCACAACGACGCGACACGACACGAAACCCCGACCGGTGGAGAACTTCCCCGGCCGGGGTTTTGTGTTTCATACGGAGTAGTGCATACTTATGCCTGTCGCCGTAAACCTGTACGGAAACCCTGTACGTAGAGCTGTAAGGAGAAAGCCGTGGCCGAGCGCGTCGTACTCGCCTACTCGGGCGGACTGGACACCTCCGTCTGCATCGGCTGGATCGCCGAGGAGACGGGCGCCGAGGTCATCGCCGTCGCCGTCGACGTCGGCCAGGGCGGCGAGGACCTGGAGGCGATCCGTCAGCGCGCGCTGGACTGCGGCGCCGTCGAGGCCGAGGTCGCGGACGCCCGCGACGAGTTCGCCGACGAGTACTGCCTCCCGGCGATCAAGGCCAACGCGCTCTACCAGGGCCAGTACCCGCTGGTCTCCGCGCTGTCCCGGCCGGTCATCGTCAAGCACCTGGCCGCCGCCGCCCGCAAGCACGGCGCCACCACCGTCGCGCACGGCTGCACCGGCAAGGGCAACGACCAGGTCCGGTTCGAGGTCGGCATCAACTCCCTGGCCCCCGGCCTGAAGTGCATCGCCCCGGTGCGCGACTACGCGATGACCCGGGACAAGGCGATCGCCTTCGCCGAGGCCAAGGGCCTGCCGATCGCCACCACCAAGAAGTCCCCGTACTCGATCGACCAGAACGTCTTCGGCCGGGCCGTCGAGACCGGCTTCCTGGAGGACATCTGGAACGCCCCGATCGAGGACGTCTACGACTACACCCAGGACCCGGCCGCCCCGCGCGAGGCCGACGAGGTGGTCATCACCTTCGACGCCGGCGTCCCGGTGGCGATCGACGGCCGCAAGGTCACCGTCCTCCAGGCCATCGAGGAGCTGAACAAGCGGGCCGGGGCCCAGGGCATCGGCCGGCTGGACATGGTCGAGGACCGGCTGGTCGGCATCAAGTCCCGGGAGATCTACGAGGCCCCCGGCGCGATCGCCCTGATCACCGCCCACCAGGCCCTGGAGAACGTCACCGTCGAGCGCGAACTCGCCCGCTACAAGCGGCAGGTGGAGCAGCGCTGGGCCGAACTCGTCTACGACGGCCTCTGGTTCTCCCCGCTCAAGCGCGCGCTGGACGGCTTCGTGAACGAGGCCAACCAGCACGTCACCGGCGAGATCCGGATGGTCCTGCACGGCGGCCGGGCCGTGGTCAACGGCCGCAAGTCCGACCAGTCGCTGTACGACTTCAACCTCGCCACCTACGACACCGGCGACACCTTCGACCAGTCGATGTCCAAGGGCTTCATCGAGATCTTCGGGATGTCCTCGAAGCTCGCCGCCCGCCGCGACCTCGCCTGATCCCCTCCCGTCCCCACCCCCCTTCCCCGTCAGGAGCCCACGCGATGTCCGCCGACCAGCACGCCGACCAGACCGCCGACGTCCGCCTCTGGGGCGCGCGCTTCGCCGACGGCCCGTCCGAGGCGCTGGCCAGGCTCTCCGCCTCGGTCCACTTCGACTGGCGCCTCGCGCCGTACGACATCGCCGGCTCCAAGGCCCACGCCCGGGTCCTGCACAAGGCCGGCCTGCTCTCCGACGACGAGCTCGCCGCGATGCTGGCCGGCCTCGACCAGCTGCTCGCCGACGTCCAGGCGGGCACCTTCACCGGGACCGTCGCCGACGAGGACGTGCACACCGCCCTGGAGCGCGGCCTGCTGGAGCGCCTCGGCGCCGACCTCGGCGGCAAGCTGCGGGCCGGGCGCTCGCGCAACGACCAGATCGCCACCCTGTTCCGGATGTACCTGCGGGACCACGCCAAGACCATCGGCGCCCTGGTGCTCGACCTCCAGCACGCCCTGGTCGGCCTCGCCGAGGCGCACCCGGACACCGCGATGCCGGGCCGCACCCACCTCCAGCACGCCCAGCCCGTCCTCTTCGCCCACCACGTCCTCGCGCACGTGCAGGCCCTCGGCCGGGACGCCGAGCGGCTGCGCCAGTGGGACGTCCGCACCGCCGTCTCCCCGTACGGCTCCGGGGCGCTGGCCGGCTCCTCGCTCGGCCTCGACCCGCAGGCCGTCGCCGCCGACCTCGGCTTCGAGGGCGGCTCGGTCGGCAACTCCATCGACGGCACGGCCTCGCGCGACTTCGTCGCCGAGTTCGCGTTCGTGACCGCGATGATCGGCATCAACCTCTCCCGGATCGCGGAGGAGGTGATCATCTGGAACACCAAGGAGTTCGGCTTCATCACGCTGCACGACGCCTTCTCCACCGGTTCCTCGATCATGCCGCAGAAGAAGAACCCGGACATCGCCGAGCTCGCCCGGGGCAAGTCCGGCCGGCTGATCGGCAACCTGACCGGCCTGCTGGCCACCCTCAAGGCCCTGCCGCTCGCCTACAACCGGGACCTCCAGGAGGACAAGGAGCCGGTGTTCGACTCCTGCGACACGCTGGAGGTGCTGCTGCCCGCGTTCACCGGGATGATGGCCACCCTCACCGTGCACCGGGAGCGGCTGGAGGAGCTGGCCCCGGCCGGCTTCTCGCTCGCCACCGACATCGCCGAGTGGCTGGTCAGGCAGGGCGTGCCGTTCCGGGTCGCGCACGAGGTGGCCGGCGCCTGCGTCAAGGTCTGCGAGGCCGAGGGCATCGAGCTGTCCGACCTGACGGACGAGCAGTTCGCGGCGATCTCGGTGCACCTGACGCCCGAGGTCCGGTCGGTGCTCAGCGTGCACGGCGCCATCGCCTCGCGCAACGGGCGCGGCGGCACCGCGCCGTCGGCGGTGGCGGTCCAGCTCGCCGAGGTGAAGGCGGACCTGGCGCGGCAGCAGGAGTGGATCCAGGGCTGACCGCCGGTCTGCGGGGGAGGGGCGTGACGGTCCGACCGTCGCGCCCCTCCGGCGTCCGCACCCCCGGTCGGGCGTAACCCGGCCCGCCCCGGCCCGTCATGCACGGTGTGTGCACTACCCTTCCGCCCGTCCCCTCCGCCGAGGACGTCTTCCTCGCCGAACGCCGCCGCCGCGTGGTCCGCGAGACCGTGGCCGGCCTGCCGGGCCGCTGCCCCGAGCTGGTCGCCGCCCTTGCCGAGGATCCGCCGCCGACCTACCGGGAGCTCTCCGAACGCCTCGGCATGCCGCGCGGCTCGATCGGGCCGACCCGCTCCCGCTGCCTCGCCTGCCTGCGGATCCTCCTCCATGCCGAGCGGTACCCGTGAGCGGTATCCGCGAGCGGCTGGTGACGCTCCGCACGCAGATCACCCCGGAGGCGGCTCCGCCCGGGTGACGCTCCGCACGCCCGGCCGCCGCGTGACCCTCGCCACGTCGAGCCGTCGCCGCCCCCGGCCATGCCCCGCGCGCGGCACCCTCCACCCGCCCCACCACCCGCCCCGCCCCCGCGTGACCCTCGCCACGTCGAACGCCCGGAAGGTTGAGAGCAGCTGACACGCGGGTAGAGCGCTGGCGAACGTAGCTCTTGACGGTGCCGCGATCGCTCGGATACTGAGCGTGAGCGCGTCGCCGTCGACCCGGGCACTTCCGGGCCGCGCGGCTGGTACGTTCGTGCGCCACCCCCGGTCAGGGCAGATCCCCGGCCGGGACATCTCCGGCAGGACATCCGGTGCGGCACCCTCACGTTTGCGCGCCGGGCACGACGATGGGGAGGCCCCAGCACATGGGCATGAGCGTGATCATCTCGGCGGCGGACGCCGAGGACGCGGAGCAGATCCTCAAGCTCCAGTACCTCGGCTACCAGCCCGAGGCGGAGCTGTACGGCGACTGGGCGATCGAGCCCCTGACGCAGAGCCTGGAGAGCCTGCGCGCCGAACTGTCCGGGCAGTACGTCCTGGTCGCCCGGCTGGGCGACGAGGTGGTCGGCACCGTCCGTGGTCACGTCGACGCCGAGGGCGTCGGCCGGATAGGGCGCCTGGTCGTCCACCCGAGGATGCAGCGGCACGGCCTGGGCGGCCGGCTGCTGGACGCGCTGGAGCGCCGCCTCGCCGAGGACGGCCGTCCGGTGACCTCCTACCGCCTGTTCACCGGCCACCGCAGCCTCGGCAACCTGCGGCTGTACACCCGCCTGGGCTACCGTCAGTCCGCGGTCGAGCCGGTCACCGACCGGCTCAGCCTGGTGCACCTGGAGAAGCCCGCCGTGGTGTCGCTCGCCGCGACCGCCTGAGCCCTCCGCCCGTTCCGGCCCGCACGGCGCCGCCACCATCCGGACACTCCGGTGGCGGCGCCGAGCCATATCGTCGCTGGTGGCGGCGTCGAGTGTCCGCATTGCGGACATCACATCCAAGTAATTGGGTCCAAATCGACCCATCTGATTTACTGGCTCACATGACTGCGACGACGAAATGGACCCCCACCGGCACCCTGCCGGCAGGTGAGCGCGCCATGTGCCGTCGAATGTGTCACCGCTGAGGGCCACCGCCCCCGGCACCCGGTTGAGGGTGCCCCCACCTCGCGCCCCGAAGCGAGACCCGGCGTCGTTCCCGTCCGTGCGAGCGTGCCCAGCCTGCCACACCCCTTCTCCCCGCCTGCCCATCCATGGGCGGGTGGTCGTCCACGACGACTCGCGCCCGATGACTCGTAAGGGCCACGCCGTCGCGCGGCCCGGCCGCGCAGCGGCCACGATCAAGAGGTGGCAGGTCCGGATCCCCCTGGCGAAGCGCCGTGCACGTCGCCGACCGCACCCCGGTCGGGCGGCCGCCCGCCGCCCGCCCCCGACCCACGGAAGCAGCTGTGATCACCACCACGGACCTCACGAAGGTCTACCGCTCCCGAGGCCGCGAGGTGAGCGCCCTCGCCGGCGTCGACCTGCACGTCCGCCCTGGCGAGGTCTACGGAGTCGTCGGCACCAGCGGTGCCGGCAAGTCCACCCTCATCCGCTGCGTGAACATGCTGGAGCGTCCGACCTCCGGCACCGTCACGGTGGACGGGGTCGAGCTGACCGCGCTGTCCGGCGGCGAGAACCGGGCCGGCCGGGAACTGCGGGAGGCGCGGCGCCGGATCGGCATGGTCTTCCAGCACTTCAACCTGCTCTCCTCGCGGACCGTCCAGCAGAACGTCGAGCTCCCGCTGGAGATCATCGGACTGGACCGCACCCAGCGCCGCCGCAAGGCAGCCGAACTGCTCGACCTGGTCGGCCTCGGCGACAAGGCCCGCAGCTACCCCAACCAGCTCTCCGGCGGCCAGAAGCAGCGCGTCGGCATCGCCCGGGCCCTGGCCGGCGACCCCAAGGTGCTGCTCTCCGACGAGGCCACCTCGGCGCTCGACCCGGAGACCACCCGTTCGATCCTCAAGCTGCTGCGCGACCTCAACCAGCAGCTCGGCCTCACCGTCCTGCTGATCACCCACGAGATGGACGTCATCAAGTCCGTCTGCGACTCCGCGGCCCTGATGCGCGGCGGCCGGGTCGTCGAGTCCGGCAGGCTGACCGACCTGCTGGCCGAGCCCGGCTCCGAGCTGGCCCGCGAGCTGTTCCCGCTCAGCGAGTTCGGCACCGGCCACCCCGGCTCGACCGTGCTGGAGATCACCTTCCAGGGCGACTCCTCGGCCCAGCCCTTCGTCTCCCAGCTGGCCCGCACCTACCAGATCGACATCAACATCCTCGGCGCCGCGGTGGAGACCATCGCCGGCCGGATGGTCGGCCGGATGCGGGTCGAGCTCTCCGGCGGCCACCAGGACAACGTGGTGCCGATCGGCTACCTGCGCGAGCAGGGCCTACAGGTGGACGTACTGGGCGCGGCGGACGGAGCGGTGGCATGACCTGGGACCAGATGTGGGCCCTGATGGGGCCCGCCACGCAGGAGACCTTCCAGATGGTCGGCGTCTCCACGGCCGTCACCGTGCTGCTCGGCCTGCCGCTGGGCATCCTGCTGGTGCTGACCGACAAGGGCGGGCTGCTGGCCAACCGGGCCGTCAACAAGTCGATCGCCTTCGTGGTGAACATCGCCCGCTCGGTGCCGTTCATCATCCTGATGATCGCGCTGATCTCCTTCACCCGCTGGCTGGTCGGCACCTCCATCGGCTGGCAGGCGGCGACCGTGCCGCTCACCATCGGCGCCATCCCGTTCTTCGCCCGCCTGGTCGAGACCTCCGTCCGCGAGGTCGACCGCGGCCTGGTCGAGGCCGTCCAGGCGATGGGCGGCAGCACCTGGACGATCGTCCGCAAGACGCTGCTCCCGGAGGCGCTGCCCGGCATCGCCGCCTCGGTGACCACCACGATCATCACGCTGATCAGCTACTCCGCGATGGCCGGCACGGTCGGCGGCGGCGGCCTCGGCACGCTCGCCGTCAACTACGGCTACCAGCGCTTCGAGACCGCCTTCATGTGGGTCATCGTGGCCGAGCTGGTGATCCTCGTCACCGCCGTCCAGCTGATCGGCGACTTCGCAGTCCGGCGCCTCGCCAACCGCGGCGGCACCGGCGGCCGGACCCGCCTGCTGGGCCGCACCCCCGCCGGACCGGCCGCCCCCGACGAGGACCTCGTCGCCCCCTAGACCTCCCGGGTCCGACACCGGACCACGGCTCCCCGTATCACGCAGAAAGGCACTTTTCGTGCGCAACGCCCTGAAGTTCACCAGCATCCTCGCCACCGCCGGCATCGCCCTCTCGCTGGCCGCGTGCGGCAGCTCCGGGTCCTCCTCCTCGGACCCGAACGCGCCGCTCAAGGTCATCGCCAGCCCCACCCCGCACGGGCAGATCCTCAAGTACGTCAAGGACAACCTCGCGGCCAAGGCGGGCCTCAAGCTCGACATCAAGGAGGTCACCGACTACGTGACCCCCAACACGGCGGTGCAGGACGGTTCGGCCGACGCCAACTACTTCCAGCACGTCCCGTACCTGGAGGACTTCAACAAGAAGCACGGAACCGACATCGTCTCGGTCGAGCCCGTGCACCTGGAGCCGCTCGGCGTCTACTCCAAGAAGGTCAAGTCGATCGCCGACCTGCCGGACGGCGCCACCGTGGGCCTGCCCAACGACGCCACCAACGAGGGCCGCGCGCTCAAGCTGCTCGCCGACAACAAGCTCATCACGCTGAAGGACGGCGTCACCACCGCCGCCACCCCGGCCGACGTGACGGGCAACCCGAAGAACCTCAAGTGGAAGGAGCTGGAGGCCGCCCAGCTGCCCCGCTCCATCGCCGACCTCGACGCCGCCGTCATCAACGGCAACTACGCGCTCGACTCCGGTCTGAAGCCCGCCACCGACGCGCTGGTGCTGGAGAAGGCCGAGGGCAACCCGTACGCCAACATCCTCGCCGTGAAGAAGGGCAAGGAGAACGACCCGCGCGTGAAGAAGCTGGCCGAGCTGCTGCACTCCGACGAGGTCAAGAAGTACATCGACGACACCTTCCAGGGTTCGGTCATCCCGGCCTTCTGAGCCGCGGTCCGATCCACGCCCTGACCCCGACCGGGCCCCCGCCGCACCTCGGCGGGGGTCCGGTCGGGCAGGATGCACCCGGGGCGCCCTGGTCGGCGGCGTTCTGACGTACCGTCGTGCGGGCGGCGCACCGCGTGACACCCGGGGCACGGCGGGGGCGTACGGTGTTGTGTTCACGACCCGGCGAGGAGAGACGGCATGGCAGCGAGCTTCCCCGAGACCGCCATCAGCACCGAACGGCTTCTGCTGCGGCCCCTTGCGGAGGACGACGCGCCCGGCCTGGCCACGATGATGGCGGACGAACTCGTCCTGGCCTGGACCGATCTGCCGCACCCCTTCACCGAGGCGTACGCGACCGAACTCGCCCGCACCCTCGCCCCCGCCCACCGGGCCGCCGGCCGCGGCATCGTCTTCGCCGTCACCGAGCACCTCACCCAGCGCCTGGTCGGCCTGGTCGAACTGCGCAACACCGACTGGCGCCTGCGCAGCACCGAGATCTCCTACGTCACCGCCTCCTGGGCCCGCGGCGAGGGCTACGCGCCCGAGGCCGTCCTCGGCGTCAGCCAGTGGCTGTTCGAGGACCGCGACTTCCTGCGCCTGGAGCTGCGCACCGCCGCCGGGAACACCGCCGCCCAGCAGGTCGCCCAGAAGATCGGCGGCATCAGCGAGGGCGTGCTGCGCAGCGCCTGGATAGTCCGGGGCGAGTCCGGCGGGTCCGGCGAGGCCGCGGTGGAGAGCCGCAGCGACCTCATCCTGTGGAGCCTGCTCCCGGAGGACCTGGACGCGCCCGAGCCCGAGCCGCAGCGGGGCGGCTGGCACGGCGACCAGCGCTACGTGCTGCGCGACTGAGCAGCCCCGATCGCGCGAGCCGCCTGTACCGCCCGAGCCGTTTGAGCCGCCTGAGCAGCCGATCCGCCGGCGGCTCGTCACGGACATGTGTACGAGATGTCGGCGCCGAGGGGATCACACCCGGTAGCCTCTGCACCGGCGCCGCACACCGGCGCGGTTTGTCGGCGCACCGAGTCGCACACCGGGTGACACCACAGGGACACCCCGGGTCGCAGGCCGGTCCGCGCACCGAGTCGAGGGAGAACGGCCGCAGATGGCTGACCGGATCACGGTCATCGGGTGGGACGGCACGCCGCTGACCGAGGCCGCCGGCGCGGCCCTCGCCGCAGCGACCCTGGTGGCCGGCGCCCCCTACCAACTGAACGCCCTCCCGGTGCCGGACGCCGCCGAGCGGATCACCCTCGGCAACGTCCGGCAGGCCGCCCGGCGGATCGCCGAGCACCGCGGCGCCGCCGTCGTGGTCGCCGAGGGCGACCCGGGCTTCTTCGGCGTCGTGCGCGCGCTGCGCCGCCCCGAGTACGGCCTCGAACTGGAGGTCCTGCCCGCCGTCTCCTCGGTCGCTGCCGCCTTCGCCCGGGCCGGCATGCCCTGGGAGGACGCCCAGGTGGTCAGCGCCCACGGCGGACGGCTGCGCCGCGCGGCCAACATCTGC
Source organism: Kitasatospora sp. NPDC056731 (assembly GCF_040687675.1). Lineage (NCBI taxonomy): Bacteria > Bacillati > Actinomycetota > Actinomycetes > Kitasatosporales > Streptomycetaceae > Kitasatospora > Kitasatospora sp. NPDC056731. The sequence continues at coordinate 137,581 of NZ_JBFBNR010000017.1, read as the reverse complement.
CGGGCCCACCCCAAGGTCGCGGTGCTGACCGCGCCCGGTGCGGGGCCGAGCGAACTGGCCCTCATGCTGCGCGGGGTGCACCGGACCTTCGTGGTCTGCGAGGCCCTCGGCACCCCGGACGAGGACGTCACCGTCCTCACCTCCGACCGGATCGCCGACCACGTGTGGCGCGACCCCAACGTGGTGCTGGTGATCGGCGGCCACGGCGGTCCCCAGGCCGGCGGGGTCGACACGGAGGCCGGCTGGCTGGCAGGGCGCCCGGTCGGCTTCCCCGGCGCGGACCGCGGCTGGGCGCTCCCCGGTGACGCCTACGCGGGCGCCGGGCGCGCGGGGGACGAGCCCGGCGCATCGGAGGCGCTCCCCGCGCACGTGCGCGCCCTGGTGCTGGCCCGTCTGGGTGCTCGTCCGGGGGACCTGGTCTGGTCGGTCGGCGCGGGCAGCGGCGCCCTCGCGGTGGAGGCGGCCCGCTTCGGCGCCGCCGTGGTCGCGGTCGAGGCGTCCCGCTCGGCCTGCGCCGGGTTGGCGGTGAACGCGCGCCGGTACGGCGTCGAGGTGGAGACCGTGCACGGGCAGGGCCCCGAGGTGCTGGGCGGCCTGCCCGAGCCGGACGTGGCGGTGGTGGAGTCCGGCGGCCTCGACGTGGTGCGCGCGGTGCTGGCCCGCCGTCCTGAGCGGTTCGTCGCGGTGCCCCGGACCCTCGCGGAGGGGGAGCAGATCCACCGGGCGATCGCCGAGGCCGGCTACCGGGCGGACGGTGTGCTGCTGCAGTCCACTCCGCTGTCGGCCGCCGGTGGCGCCGGTGGCGGGCTGGTTCTGGGGGCGGGTGGAACCGGCGTGCTACTGCTCTGGGGTGAGCAGATCGCGTGAAGGACCGGGGTGCGTCCTGTGGATTCGGCCTGATCCGCCGGGCGCATTCTGGTCCCGCGCTGTGCTGCTGAGGGGTCGTGGTGGGGCCGGGCGGTGATCCAGGTCGCATCCGGACACCGATTCGAGAGGTGACCGTGCTGGGCCGGTAGTGTGGCGTCCTGGGCGGCTGCGGCGGTCGGCGACCCACCCGATTCAGTCGGTTTGTCGCCTTTTTGACGTGGTGCAATCCGGTTTTGCTCGGAGTGTGGGCAATTCGACGGGCCGCGTGCCGGACCTGGAGAATGCCGTAGGGTCCGGTGCGGTCGTGCCGGTTGCTCCGGGTTGTCGTTGTTTCAGATGGTGCGCCGCCCGGTGTGGGCGGCGCGCAGGCCGGGGTGCCGCAGTGCGCCGGAAAGACTTGGGCCGCAGCGCCTCGGCGCGGCGGCCGCGTGTGGTTGAGGGACGGGCCGGTGCAGGCCCGGCCCGTGCGGATGGGCGCTGCGGTCGGTGATCGTGTCGCCAAGGGCGCGGCAGCGGCCTGGAAGGAGCGTTTGACAATGACCGATGGCGGCCACGTCCCGGGCGAGGGATTGCCGGAGCACCTGAACGCCGGGCCGGACACGCTCGGCGGACCGGAGGGCGTCGCGGGCGTTGCACCCCTCCAGGGCGTCGCGACGGACGGCGGTGTGATCCCGAACCCGACGGCGCCGGGCCACGGCCCGGCCGGTGGTGCGATGCCCCCCGGCGCGGGTGTCATCCCGCCGCAGGGCCAGCCGCTGGGCGCGTCCGGCTTCGCCGTACCGGCCCCCGGCCTGTCGGCTCCCGGCGCACCGGCTCCCGGTGTGCCCGGTGAGGGCTGGGGAATCGACCCGGGCGCCCCGCGTCCGGCCTTCCACTTCCTCGACCAGGACGACGAGGACGACGTCCTGCTGATGCCCGGTCCGCAGGGCTCCTGGGGCGAGCCGCTGGCGCCCCTCCCGACCGAGCAGACGCCGCTCGCCCCGCAGCAGGACGGCACGCCGGTCGAGCCTTCGTGGCCGCCGCTGGAGCCGCCGGCGCTCGGCGCCGAGCAGGCGCAGCAGCCGTTCCACGCCGCCCCGGCGCACCCGCAGGCCACGGAGGCGATGACGGCCGCTCAGCCGCCGCGCCGCCCGCTGCACGCAGGCCCGCCGATCCCGGACCCGTCGCTGATGACCGGCCAGGTCCCGGTGCGCTCGCTCGCCGACCGCGGCCCGTCGCAGGGCGGCACGCCCGCGCACGGCATCCCGGTGGTCGGCCGGCCGCCGATGGCGGAGGCCGTCGCCCCGGCGCCGGCCGCCGCGCCGCAGGCCGTTCCGGCAGCGCCCGCGCCTTCGGTGGCGCCGGCGGTTCCCGCGACGGAGGCCCAGGAGTTCCAGCAGGTGCCGCTGGCCTCGCACCCGGTCGAGGCCCAGCTGGCCGTCGAGACGGTCGGGGCGATCGAGGTGATCGAGGTCGTCGAACTGCCGGAGGCCGTCGTCGTCGCCGAGGCCGTGGTGGACGCGGCGCCGGCCGCCGTGGCCGAGCCGGTCCCGGCGGAGTCCGGCCAGCCGGTCGCCGACCCGAGCGGCACGCCGGTCGCTGGGGCCGTGGTGACGGCGCCCGCCGAGGCTCCGGTCGAGATCGTCGCCGAGGCTGCCGTCGAGCCCGTCGCCGAGGTTGGCGTCGAGGCCGCCGCGCAGGCCGCGCCCGCGGAGCAGACCGAGGCCCCCGCCCCGGCCGGCCCGCCGCGGCGCATCTCCGCATTCCTCGCCGCGCCCACCGGTCTGCCTCCGGTCGCGGCGGCCGCGCAGGCCCCGGTGGCCGAGGAGGCCGCCCCGCAGCAGCCCGCTCCCATAGCGGCCGAGGAGCCGGCCGAGGAGCCGGTCCAGGCCGCCCCGCCCGTCGAGGCCGCTGGAGCGGTCGAGACTGGCGAGCCCGCCGAGGCCGTGGCGCCCGCGCCGGAGGCGGTCGTCGAGCCCGTCGTCGAAACGGTCGTCGAGGCGGTCGCCGAGACCGCCGCCGGCACGGGCGAGATGCCCTCCGGCCAGGCCGTCGTCGAGCCCGTCGAGGCTGCCGTCGAGGTCGCTGCCGAGCCCGTTATCGAGCCCGCCGAGGGCGAGCAGCCGCAGGAGGCCGCGCCGGTCGTGGACCAGGCCGTCGAGGCCCCGGTCGAGCCCGTCGTCGAGCCTGAGGCCGAGGCCGCCGCAGCGGAGACCGCGCCGCAGCCGGTCGCGGACGCCACCCCGGTCACCGAGGCTGCCGACGCCACCGAGCCCGTTGCCGCAACCGCGGAGACCATCGAGACCGCCGCCGAGCCGGTCGCCGAGACCGCCCCGGCCACCCCGGAGGACCAGGCTCAGCCCGTCACCGAGCCGGCCGCAGAGTCCGCCGAGCAGGCCCCCGCCGCCGAGTCGGCCCCCGTCGAGCCCGTGGCCGCCGAGCCCGTGGCCGAGGAGGCCGCCGCACCGGAGGCCCCCGCCGCCGACCAGGCCGCTGACGCGTCCGTGGCAGCCGAGGCCCCCGCCGCCGAGCAGCAGCCGGCCGAGCCTGCCGAGCAGGCCGCCGAGCCGCAGACGGAGGCGTCGACGGAGGAACCGGCAGAGGCGCCGACGGAGGACCAGGCGGAGCAGCCGGCCGAGGAAGCACAGGCAGAGGAGCAGGCCGAGGAGCCGGCCGAGCCCCGCGGCCCGGCCGCGCCCGGTTTCGGCGAGGCCGAACGCGAGGCCGTCCACCAGGTGATCCGCGAGCGCCGCGACATCCGCAACGGCTTCCGCCCGGACCCGATCCCGCACGAGGTGCTGATCCGCGTCCTGGAGGCCGCCCACACCGCGCCCAGCGTCGGCTACTCCCAGCCCTGGGACTTCGTGGTGATCCGCTCGGCCAAGACCCGCCGGCGGATGCACGCCCTGGCCGAGCGCCAGCGCGAGGTGTACGCGGACTCGCTGCCCAAGGGCCGGGCCAAGCAGTTCAAGGAAATCAAGATCGAGGCCATCCTCGAGACGCCGGTCAACATCGTGGTGACCGCCGACCGCACCCGCGGCGGCCGGCACACGCTGGGCCGGCACACCCAGCCCCAGATGGCCCCGTACTCGGCCGCCCTGGCGGTCGAGAACCTCTGGCTGGCCGCCCGCGCCGAGGGCCTGGGCGTCGGCTGGGTGAGCTTCTTCGACGACGAGGAGCTGGTCCGCGAGCTCGGCCTGCCCGAGCACCTGGAGGTCGTCGCCTACCTGTGCGTCGGCTTCGTCGACTCCTTCCCGGACGAGCCCGAGCTGGAGCAGCAGGGCTGGGCCAAGAAGCGCCCGCTGTCCTGGGTGGTCCACGAGGAGCAGTACGGCAACCGCGCGCTGCCCGGCGAGGAGCCGCAGAGCCTGCTCGCCGAGACCCTGCGCGGCATCCGCCCGCTGGACGCCAAGGCGCTCGGCGAGGCTTGGGACCGGCAGAAGCGGATGACGAAGCCGGCCGGCTCGCTCGGCATGCTGGAGATCATCTCCGCCCAGCTGTGCGGCCTGTCCCGCAAGTGCCCGCCGCCGATCCCGGAGCCCGCCTGCGTGGCGATCTTCGCGGGTGACCACGGCGTGCACGCGCAGGGCGTCAGCCCGTGGCCGCAGGAGGTGACTGCCCAGATGGTCGGCAACTTCCTGGCCGGGGGAGCGGTGATCAACTCCTTCGCCAAGCAGATCGGCACCGAGGTCTGCGTGGTCGACGTCGGTGTCGCCGCCGAGCTGCCGGAGGCCATCCAGCAGGGCCGCACCACCGGCCTGCTGCCGCGCAAGGTCAAGCCCGGCACCGCCGACATGACCCAGGGTCCGGCGATGACCCGCGAGGAGGCCCTCAAGGCCATCGAGGTCGGTATCGAGACCGCCCGCGACCTCGTCGCGGCGGGCAACAAGGCGCTGGTCACCGGCGACATGGGGATCGCCAACACCACCGCCTCGGCCGCCCTGATCTCGGTGTTCACCGGCCTCGACCCGGCCGAGGTCACCGGCCGCGGCACCGGCATCGACGACGAGACGCACGCCCGCAAGATCGAGGTCATCCGGGCCGCGCTGGCCCTGCACCGGCCCGACCCGGCCGACCCGATCGGCGTCCTCGCGGCCGTCGGCGGCCTGGAGCACGCGGCCCTGGCCGGTTTCCTGCTGGGCGCGGCCTCGCTGCGCACCCCGGTGGTCCTGGACGGCGTCATCGCGGGTTCGGCCGCGCTGGCGGCCAAGGCGATCGCCCCCGAGGTGCTGGCGGCCTGCATCGCCGGCCACCGCTCCGCCGAGCCCGGCCACCAGGCCGCGCTGGCGAAGCTGGGCCTGCGTCCGCTGATCGACCTGGACCTGCGGCTCGGCGAGGGCACCGGTGCCCTGCTGGCCCTGCCGCTGGTGCAGAGCGCGGCCCGGGCGATGCACGATGTAGCCACCTTCGACTCCGCCGGGGTCACCGAGAAGGGCTGATGTCCTCCGTCACCACTCCGCGGACCGGCCCGAGGGCGCGCCGGTCCGCGGAGCGGCGTCACGCCGCACCCGCACCCCGGACCCTCACCCCCGATCAGGAGCACCGCCGATGACCGCGCCCACCCCGCACCCCAGCACCGAAGGCCGTACCCCGTACCCGGTCGGCCTGCTGCTCGCCGGCCGCCGCGTGGTTGTGGTCGGCGGCGGCCAGGTCGCGCAGCGCCGGCTCCCCGCGCTGATCGCCACCGGTGCGGAGCTGCACCTGATATCGCCGGCCACCACCCCGGCCGTGCAGGCGATGGCCGATGCGGGCGAGCTCACCTGGCACGCCCGCCCGTACCGGGACGGCGACCTGGCCGGCGCCTGGTACGCCCTGGTCGCCACCGACGACCCGGCGGTCAACGGTGCCGTCAGCGCCGAGGCCGAGCGCGAGCGGGTGTTCTGCGCCCGCAGCGACGACGCCGCCGCCGCCACCGCGTGGACCCCGGCCAGCGGCCGCGACGCGGGTGCCACCGTCGCGGTCCTCACCGGTGACCCGCGCCACTCCGCCGCTCTGCGCGACGCCATCGTGGACGGCCTGCGGGACGGCTCGCTGGCCGTCCGCCAGTTCCGCGCGCACGGCGTCGGCGGCGCCTCGGGCCAGCCGGGCCAGGGGAGCGTCGCCCTGGTCGGCGGCGGCCCGGGCGACCCGGACCTGATCACCGTGCGCGGCCGCCGCCTGCTGGCCGACGCCGACGTGGTGGTCGCCGACCGCCTCGCCCCGCGCGAGCTGCTCGCCGAACTGCCCGAGCACGTCGAGGTGATCGACGCTTCCAAGATCCCTTACGGCCGGTTCATGGCCCAGGAGGCGATCAACCGGACGCTGATCGAGCACGCCAGGGCCGGCAAGTTCGTGGTCCGACTCAAGGGCGGCGACCCGTACGTCTTCGGGCGCGGCGGCGAGGAGCTGCTCGCCTGCGCCGAGGCCGGACTGCCGGTCACCGTCGTCCCGGGCATCTCCAGCTCGATCAGCGTCCCGGCGGCGGCCGGCGTCCCGGTCACCCACCGGGGCATGACGCACGAGTTCACCGTGATCTCCGGTCACGTCGGCCCGGACGACGAGCGCTCGCTCACCAACTGGGAGGCCGCCGCGAAGATGCGCGGCACCCTGGTGCTGCTGATGGCCGTGGACAAGATCGGTGCGATCGCCGCGAAGCTCGTCGAGCACGGCCGCCCGGGCGACACCCCGGTCGCGATCGTCCAGGAGGGCACCACCGCCGCCCAGCGCCGGGTGGACGCCACCCTGGCCACCGTCGCCGCGACCGTCGAGGCCGAGCGGATCAAGCCGCCGGCCGTGATCGTCGTCGGCGACGTGGTCAACGTCCTGGCGGCCGCCTTCCAGCGCTGAGCGCCCGGAGTGGGAAGTCGGGCCCGTCGACTTCCCACTCCGACTTCCCCCTCTGGCCGGCCACTCGGCCACTCCAGGCGGCTACTCCAGCGGCTGCTCCGTCCAGATCACCTTCCCCGTCGCCGTGTAGCGCGTCCCCCAGCGGTCCGCGAACTGCGCGACCAGGAACAGCCCGCGCCCGCCCTCGTCCGTGGTCGCCGCGTACCGCAGGTGCGGCGAGGTGCTGCTGCCGTCCGACACCTCGCAGATCAGCGCCCGGTCCCGCAGCAGCCGCACCCGGATCGGCCCGGTGCCGTACCGGATGGCGTTGGTCACCAGTTCGCTCAGGATCAGCTCGGTGACGAACGCCGCCTCGTCCAGCCCCCAGGCCGCCAGCCGCTGCGCGACCTCGGCCCGGACGGCGCCCACCGCCGCCGGTTCGGGCGGCACCTCCCACTCCGCGACCTGGTCCGGCGCCAGCACCCTGGTCCGCGCCACCAGCAGCGCGATGTCGTCCAGCGGACGCTCCGGCAGCATCGCCCCGAGCACGTCCGCGCAGGTCTGCTCCGGCGTGCGCGGCGGCCCGGTCAGCGCCGCCCGCAGCAGTTCGAGCCCTTCACCGATGTCGCGCTCGCGGTCCTCCACCAGCCCGTCGGTGTACAGCACCAGACGGCTGCCCTCCGCGAGGTCCAGCTCGACGTTCTCGAACGGCAGCACCGCCAGCCCCAGCGGCGGCCCGGTCGCCAGCTCCGGGAACACCACCCGCCCGTCCGGGCCCACCACGGCGGGCGGCGGATGACCGGCGCTGGCCAGCGTGCACCGCCGCGCCACCGGGTCGTAGATCGCGTACAGGCAGGTCGCCCCGGTCAGGGCCGCGCTCTCGCCGCTCCCGGCCTCGTCCTGGTCGATCCGGTTCACCAGGTCGTCCAGGTGCCCCAGCAGCTCGTCCGGCGGCAGGTCCAGCGTCGAGAAGTTGTGGATCGCCGTCCGCAGCCGGCCCATCGTCGCCGCCGCGTGCAGGCCGTGCCCCACCACGTCCCCGACGACCAGGGCCACCCGCGCGCCCGGCAGCGGGATCACGTCGAACCAGTCCCCGCCCACCCCGGCCTGGGCCGGCAGGTAGCGGTGCGCGACGTCCAGCGCGCTCTGCGGCGGCAGGTTGCGCGGCAGCAGGCTGTGCTGGAGCGTCACCGCCATCGCGTGCTCCCGGGTGTAGCGGCGCGCGTTGTCGATGCACACCGCCGCGTGCGCCACCAGCTCCTCGGCCAGCACCAGGTCGTCCGCCTCGAACGCCTCCGAGCGGTCCGCCCGCCAGAACCGGGCCACCCCCAGCAGCACCCCGCGCGCCCGCAGCGGCACCCGCACCATCGAGTGCACCCCGTACGCCAGCACCCGGGCCGACCGCTCCGGATCCTGCTCCCGCCACCCCGGGGCCTGGGCCAGCCAGGGCTCCAGCCCCGACTCCCCGCTGTGCAGCGCCGCGGCCAGCGGGGTGGCCGGCACCACGTCCAGCACCGTGTCCACCGGGTAGAACGGGGCGTCGTCCCGGATCCCGGCGAGCGCGACGCGGCGCATCCGCCCCAGCGAGGTGCCCGGCGGCGGCTCCTCGCCCGTCAGCACCTGGTCCGCCAGGTCCACCGTGACGAAGTCCGCGAACCGGGGCACCGCGACCTGCGCCAGTTCCTCCGCCGTCCGCGTCACGTCCAGCGAGCTGCCCACCGTCACCCCGGCGTCGTACAGCAGCCGCAGCCGCCGCTGCGCGCCCTCGGCCCGGCCGGACAGCGCCAGCAGCTCGGTGGAGTCACGCAGTGTGGCGACGCAGCCCGGCGGGCCGCCCGCCTGGTCGGTCAGCCGGACGTTCACCGCCAGCAGCCGCTCCCCGGCCAGTACCACCTCGTCCGTCACCGGGCGCTGGGCGGTCAGCAACTCCTCGGGCGCGGGCTCCAGGCCCAGCTCGGTCACCGGCCGGCCCTCGGCGTCCGGCGGCAGGTCCAGCAGCCGCCGCGCCTCGTCGTTGCAGAGCAGCAGCCGACCGTCCGCGCCGACGATCATGACGCCCTCGCGCACCGCGTGCAGCACGGCCGCGTGGTGCTCGTACATCCGGGTCATCTCCGCGGGGCCCAGCCCGTGGGTCTGGCGCCGCAGCCGCCGGCTGATCAGCGCCGTGCCGAGGGTGGCCAGCCCGACCGCGCCCGCGGCGGCGCCCAGCACCACCGGCAGCTGCCGCTCGCTCGCGCTGCTGACGCTGCGCACCGTGACGCCCGCCGAGACCAGCCCGGCCACCGAGCCGTCCGGCGCGTACACCGGGACCACCGCCTGGACCAGCGGGCCGAGCGAGTCGGTGACGCGCTCGGTCACCACCTGCCCGTGCACCGCGGGCAGGTAGGTGCCGACGAACGTGTGGCCGATCAGGGCCGGGTCGGGGTGGGTGTAGCGGACGCCGTCGTCGTTCAGCACGACGATGAAGCCGACGCCCGACGACATCCGCGCGGCCTCCGCCTTGGGCTGCAGGACCGCGGTCGGGTCGGGGGAGCGCAGTGCGTCGACGATGCCCGGCGAGTTGGCGAAGGTCTGCGCGACCGCCACCGACCGGTTGCGGGCCTCGTGGTCGGCGTCGGTGCGCGACTGCACCACCAGCGCCACCGCGGCCGCCGCCACCAGCAGCAGGACGACGAGGACCTGCAGCGCGAACACCTGCCCGGCCACCGACCGGTGCCGTACGGGCCACGGCCGCTTCGCGCGTGGCAGCTGTAGCCGACCGTTTGGGCGCCCACCGGAGGAGCCGGCGGAACCAGTAGCACCAGAGGCCGACGGAGCCCAGGATCGGCCCGGAAAACGGGCCATACGGCCATGTTTGCACCATGGCTGGCACAGGGCCAAGGCCAGCCCGCCCCGCGGCTTGGGCCGTTTGGCCTTCCCCGCCCCGCCTTGGCAAGATCGCAGGGTGTCCGAACCCAGCACCATCACCGACCCCGCCGACCCCCGCCTCGGCGACTACACCGGCCTCACCGACGTCGAACTGCGCCGTCGGCGCGAACCCGCCGAAGGCCTGTTCATCGCGGAGGGGGAGAAGGTCATCCGCCGTGCCCTCGCCGCCGGCTACCGGATGCGGTCGATGCTGCTGACCTCCAAGTGGCTGGAGGTGATGGCCGATGTCATCACCGAGGCGGACGCCCCCGTCCACGTCGTCGAGCCGGGGCTCGCCGAAGCCGTCACCGGCTACCACGTCCACCGCGGCGCGCTCGCCTCGATGGAACGCAAGCCGCTGCCGCAGGCCGCGGACCTGCTCGCCGGGGCCCGCCGGGTCGCCGTCCTGGAAGGCCTGGTCGACCACACCAACCTCGGCGCGATCTTCCGCAGCGCCGCCGCCCTCGGCATGGACGCCGTCCTGCTCTCGCCCGACTGCGCCGACCCGCTGTACCGGCGCGCCGTGAAGGTCTCCATGGGTGCCGTCTTCGCGGTGCCCTACGCCCGGCTCGACCCCTGGCCGGCCGCCCTGGAGACCGTCCGCACCGCAGGGTTCACCCTGCTGGCCCTGACCCCCGCCGACGGCGCCGTCGACCTCGCCGGCCTCGCCCCGCACCGCCTCCCCAAGGCGGCCCTCATGCTCGGGGCCGAAGGCGACGGCCTGACCGGACCCGCCCTCGCCGCCGCCGACCACGCCGTCCGCATCCCGATGGCCCACGGCATCGACTCCCTCAACGTCGGCGCCGCCGCCGCCGTCTCCTTCTACGCCGTCACCGCCCCCACCGTCTGACGGGGACGTCGGCTTCCTCTCACGCCGGAGGAGCCCTCACACAGGAAGCGGAAGCAGGAAGTCGGCCCGGCCGACTTCCTGCGCCGCGCCCTCCCGTGCTCAGCCCGCCGCAGCGGTGGGCGGAGCCGGGGCGGCGGCCGGGGGCTGGGTGGCGGGGCCGGAGGCGCCGGGCCATGACTCGTCCAGGGTGCCGTCGGTACGGACGGTGTAGCGGGTCGAGGTGGTCGCGCCGGTCGCGGCGACCCGCTCCTCGCGGACGACCGTCCCGCCGTCGAGCCGCCAGGTGGCCGTCGCCTGCGGGTCGGCCGCCGAGGTGCGGGAGGTGGCGGCGACCGGGGTGTCCCCGATGAAGGAGAAGAGCTGGACGAGGTCGACCGGCACCGAGCCCTCGGCCCGCCGCAGGACGACGACCGCAGCCGGGGCGCCCTTGTACCGGGCGGGCAGCACGGAGCTGAGCACGACCTGCGGGCCGGCCCCGACCGACCGGCCGTCCCGGAGCGCGATGCCGGGCCCGCCGGTCCCGTCGGGGTAGCTGCGGTTGGGCCAGTCCACCACCGGCCCCGATCCGTACGGGGGCGCCAACGGGCTGTCGCCCGCGCCGCCGTGTGCGGCCGCGGCCGCGGCGGGCGGGGTGGCCGGAGGCTGGGCGGCGGGGGGTTGGGTGCCGGGGGCTGCGGCGGTGGCCCCGTCCACCGAGGTCCCCGTCACGGCCTGCGCGCCGCCCGCGGCGGGCGCACTGGCGCTGGACCCGCCGGACGGCCGCAGGCCCTGCTTGCTGCGGTTCTCGCACCCCTGGGCGGCCGCGATGGCCAGTGCGACGCCGAGCGTCACGGTGACGAAGACCACGAGCCGCTGCCGCAGCAGCCGCTGCCGCGCGTTGCCGGGCCGCCCGCCGGGGGCGGGGGTGTGCTGGCGGTCCCGGGGGTGCCCGCGGTCGCGGGTGCCGGGCCGGCCGGGGGGCGGGGTGTGCGGCCGCTCCCGCAGCGGGCGGGTCACCGGTGTGGCCTCGGGCCGGGGGAGCGGGGCGGTGGCCGCCTGCGAGCGTCGGGCCGCGGCTGCGGCGGCGGCCCGGGACCGTGCCGGGGCGGCGGGTTCGGGGGAGCGTCCGGGCGCGGGCACGCCGTGCCGGGCGCCGTCGGGGGCGGGCTGGGCCGCCGGGCCCGCCGGGGCGGGTGCCGTGGCCCGCCCGTGGCCGGGCCGCGCGGTCCGGGTGGCGGTTCCGGCTGCCGCCCCGCGCGCCGCGAGTTCGCTGAGGCGCTCGTGCAGTGCGGCCGCGCCGGGCCGCTCGGCGGGTTCCTTGGCGAGGCAGGCACGGATGAGCGGTGCCAGCGGCGTCGGTACGGCGGACAGGTCGGGTTCCTCGTGGACGACCCGGTAGAGCATGACTTCGGAGGACGCCCCGGATCCGAACGGGGTGTCCCCGGTGAGCGCGTAGGCGAGGGTGGCCCCGAACGCGAACACGTCGGTGGCGGGGGTGACGGCGGCGCCGCGGACCTGTTCGGGCGCGAGGAAGCCGGGGGAGCCGACGGCGGTGCCGACGTGGGTGAGGGTGCTGGCGCCGCGCGACCAGGCGATGCCGAAGTCGATGATGCGCGGGCCCCGCGGCGAGAGCAGGATGTTGGAGGGCTTGAGGTCGCGGTGGACGACCCCGGCCTCGTGCACCTTGACCAGCCCGTCGGCGAGTGCGGCGCCGATCCGGGCGGCCTCGGGCCAGCTCAGCGGCCCTTCGTCGCCGACCTGCTTGTAGAGGGAGGGCCCGGGCACGTAGGCGGTGGCGAGCCAGGGGCGGTCGGCCTCGATGTCGGAGCCGACGACGCGGGCGGTGCAGCCGCCCCGGATGCGGGAGGCGGCGGCGATCTCGCGGGCGAAGCGGGTGCGGAACTCCTGGTCCTCGGCGAGTTCGGCGCGGATCAGCTTGAGGGCGACGCGCTGTCCGCGGCGGTCGGAGCCGAGGTAGACCACGCCCATGCCGCCGGCGCCCAGTCGCCGGTGCAGGCGGTACGGCCCGACGATGCGGGGGTCCTCACGCCTCAGCCGCATCATCGCCATGTTCCGTTCCCCGTCAGCCTGTGGGTGAGGCCCCGTCGGTTGGGGCATCGTCAGTTCCTGTCTGGCACAGCTTACGGACTGCCCCCTGCGGTGTGCTGATACGCAACACCTCAAGCAGCCGTGTGATTGTCGGATCGTGCGCTGACCCGCAGGTCATAGGGGTGCCGAAGCGTTTCTCGGGGTTGCCCCTCAGGGTTCCCCCGGGGTCGCGGCCAAGGCTCCCTCCCCCTGCGGTAGTACGCCTGAAGTCTGAGCGTCATCCTCCGGGATGCCCGAGGAACAGTACGACGGCATGACGCCCGGACGGCCCCCTGAGCAATAGCGTTGTGTTCAGCGGTGGACGGGGAGCTCGTCCCCCGAGGTAAGCCGTTCACCGCGCCAACTCGACCGGACCACAGGAGTAAGGGCATGGCACCGCAGCTCACGGGAAACCCCCGCCGTCGGTCGGCCGTCATCCAGTCCCGGTCGGCCGAGCAGCCCACCAGGCACCCGGCCGTGGCGCTGGCCATGGCCCTGCCGTGCGCGGTGCTGCTGGTGCTGCTGTTCGGCGGTTGGGATCAGATGGCGAACCAGGCCCAGGCCGTCGCCGATCTGATCGGCCGCTGAGATCACGCCGGCCCCGACGGGGTCGGCCACAGAAACGGGCACTGGTCCCCTGGGGACGGGGAGCAGTGCCGCCGGGGAGGCCGCGGCCGCGATGACACGCGGACGGGCGTGTGTGGTGCGCAGAGCGCCCCGGCAGGCGGAGACGCCGCGTACGGACGTCGGTGAGGGCGACCGTACGCGGCTCTTCATCTTTTCCCGAAGCCGTCGTCTGTCTCGAAGGCGTCGGCTGCCCCGAAGCCGTCGTCAACGCCAAACAGCCGGGGCCGCGATCCTGACGGATCGCGGCCCCGGCCGTTACTGTGCGCGATAC